>NZ_CP040755.1:1514053-1816864 GCF_024585285.1 Colwellia sp. M166 | reverse complement strand
TGCTTTAGAAGGGCAGTTTGAATGCTCTTTTGCTACGGTTGAGAAATCTTCACCGGCTTCTATTTGTTGCTTTAATGTTAGACATTGCTCTTCAGTGTCTACCAAGATATGGCGTGCAGATGCTGTTACCATTATATTTCCTATTCGCTGTTAGATTTAATGAGGACTGTAGCGTATTTTTTTTAATAATAAAATAGTCTGAAAGTAAATTATGTTACTGAAAATTTCATTACTAGAAGTGAATCGGAAATATCAGCCAGTAAGAAGTGCAATATTGAGGCTATATTGCTCTAGGTTACTCAATCTTAACGTCAACAACGCGCCTTAATAAGCCTTTATTTTGGCTAAGCTCAATTGTGAATTGAGCAATGTGCCCTAAATATTCGCGATATAGTTAACCTATAAGGCTAAGTTTTATAATAGTTACGGCTCGAGTGCTTCAAAATTTTCGAGTATGAATCTGCTTATAAAAAATAATTTAAAATTTTAAAACTTTTTTCAAACCCAACACTACTTTTAATATATAAGAGTAAGTTAACTTAATAAAATAGGATGCCGAGTGTTTGAACGAAGCGATGAAACGCTAGTAAAGCAAGCGCTGAAAGGGAAAAAATCAGCTTGGGTTACCTTAGTGAAACGATATGAAAAAAACTTGTATAACTATACCTTGCGTATGGTGAGTAACCCTGATGATGCTTTAGATTTAATGCAAGATGTATTTATGGCTGTTTTTCGTAATTTGGCCTCATTTCGTGGCGATAGTCCTTTTAAAGGTTGGCTATTTAAAATTGCACATTATCGTTGTATTGAGTTTTATCGTCGAAAAAAGCCAACCCAGTCATTAGATGATGTACCCGAACAAGAAGAGTACACGAATGATGGTTGCCCAGAGGCTCAGCTATTTTCTGGCCAACAAGCGAATATATTAGTTCAAGCGTTGCAGATATTACCTATTAATCAAAAGTTAGTCGTGGAGTTAAAATTTTTTCAGCATTGCACTTTTGATGACATAGCACAGCAATTGGGGATTTCAGTAAATACAGTAAAATCTCGTTTGTATAGCGCTTTAGATAAATTAAAAGATCATTTGGAGTTAGACCATGTCAAATAAAGATGAGCTCAGCCAAGAGCAAGCATTTGCTAACTGGCTTGATGGCAAGTCAGATGATTGCCAATTCGATGATGGCGATTTAGCACATGAAACCCTATGGCAACAGCGTAAAAACACTGTTAATGCCATTGAACAGCAAGTGAGTATGTCAGGTGAACAATCGGTACCCGCATGGGATCGTGCGAGTGCTTTTAGCAATGACAAAGTCACTTTCTGGCAATGGCGTGGTTTGCCTGTATTGTCAATGGCATTTTCCATCCTTGCAGTTGCATTAGTGTTATTTAACGTTGAATTAGTGATACAGGATAAAGCTATTGTATTAAGTTTTGCCGGGGCTAATAGCCAGTTGCAAGATGAAGAAATAGCGAAGTTGGTTGATATGAAGTTACAAGGTTTTGCGCTACAGCAACAAGTGTTGTTAGCCAACTATGCCGCTGATATCAAGGTAAAGCAGCAAGATAATAACTTACAACTGGCCAGTTATATTATGGGGGTTTCTCGGCAAGAGCGTAAAGAAGATATTAGCGACTTTATTCAATATATTAATGCTGAACGAAAAGATGAGCTACTTGAGCAAAAGATTAAATATCAAGCGCTTGAACAAGCGATTAAGTACCATAAAACCTATCAACGAAATGATGTTAAAGGTTATGGATTAAAACCGGGTGATATAAAAAGTACACCTGCTGATTGGACTGCTGAGGAGTAGAGTATGAAAAAATTAAGCTTATTATCATCAACGCTAGCTATACCTTGTTTACTGATGTCAGGGGCTATGTTTGCTGTTGAGCAGAATACAGAGCAGAATACAGAGCAGAATACAGAGCAGAATACAGAGCAGTATGCAGGTATACATAAGCAACTATCCATTATGAGTGATATTATTAAATCGTCAGTAAAGGATAAGTCATCACGTCAGTCTTCTAAAATTAATAGTATTCAAAGCACATATTTACGTGGTCAAGGTGTGGTGTTTACTATTAGTTCGGCAGCAAGTGATCGCCAATGGGGACATTATAACTTTAACTTTTCTATGCCTGAGCTGCCTGAAATGCCGGTAGCTCCGATTGCTCCTGAAGTGAATCAAGACTTCCATGAAAAATATGATATTGATGTTAATAAAACGGTAACGCAAGCACTAGAGTCTGCTGCAGTTGGCTATGAAAGAGTAGTGGAAGTTTTTGAAAGTAATCGCGATAAAACCCGTGAATTAAGGGAAGAGCAGCGAGAACTCGCTTATAACTTGAGAGATATTGAGCGCGAAAAGCGTGATGTAAATTATCAACTATCAAGAGCGAGTGATGAACGTAAAGTTGAGCTGAAACAGGAACTAAGCAAACTAGCAGAGCAAGAAAAAAAGTTACAAGCCAATCAGCGTAAAGTGACGCAATTAACCAATGAAGTTGTTGCCAAGCAGCAGGCTGAGCAGGCGCAGAGAAGTAAAGAGCGCTCGCAGTACTATCAGCAATTAGCCGTCACATTGACAGAAACTTTATGTTTATATGGTAATGGATTGAAAGCGTTACCTAAAAATGAACATGTTAGCCTTATTTTACAGTCAGCAGGTGCCAAGTCAGCCGGCCGATATAAAGACAGTATTTTAGTCTTTAGTAAAGAAGATATTGCTGACTGTTCTGCTGATAAAATGACTGCTGAAAGGTTGATGAATAAAGGCCAAGCTTATCAGTTCTAATATTTATACTTAACCCGACTAGAGGGTATTTAGAAAGAAAAGCCGCAGCAAGCGGCTTTTCTTATGAGAAAAAATACCCGTCCAGCACTTAGCTTTTACGAGTGTTACAGTCTTGCTTTAATGGCATTTGCAACTGCAAAATACTGTTTTCATTACTTAAGTGAATTTTTCTTTTGGCTTGTTCAGTATTGATTGCTTCACTATCTCGTACAGCACTTTGGGCTGTAAAATCAAAATAAGCTAAAATTTGCTGTAATTTGTCGTTAAATTTAGCGGCAAACTCAAAGAAAGTATTTTTCTTTTCAAACTTATTAGGTACTAAGTTTGTAAAGTCAGCAACTTGAATGCCAAGTAATGGTTGTTGTGAGCTTGGTGCAAATGAATGCTGGTTAAGTTTATTGTTTTTGTTGAATATTTTACCGTTCAAGCTGGTGGGGTTATAGCTGACGTTAATATTCTTTGCCATAACACTTATGTGGTTTACAGCACTATGTATAACTAAAGTATATTGTGGCTTTGCTTTTACTGCCGCATTGGCGTGGGTAATTGAGCTAACTAAGCTCAAGATAACAAAAATAGAGCCAACTAAGTTGAGTTTAGTAGGTCCGGTCATTTTGTATTCCTCATCAAATATCCAGATTATATCATTCCATGATATAGCTATTGTATCATTGTGTTACAAAGCAATATAGGTTGGAATTTGACTTTACGCGACTGCAATAAGACCAGCGGTGTATTTTATCAGATAAATAACGATATTATGGTCAGAACTCGTCTTAATTCAAGAGTATTTAATGAGCGGAAGGTGGATTTTACATTATATATTGGCTGTAAATCTTGCTGCGGAAACACCAGCAAATTATTGCGAGTTTTACTATTTGAAATAAGGCGAAAGTACGACCAGCAAATATGTCTATACTCATAAAAATTTATGAGTATAGACATTTACTTTGTTATTTAGCTTGTGCTTTAAATAGAAGTCTATTCTTGTGCAGTAAAGGCTCAGTGTAACCGTTAGGTTGCTGGTGGCCTTGAAACACTAAGGCTAATGCGGTTTGAAAAGCGATATTATTATCAAAGTTATCAGACATCGCATGATATTGGGCATCATTTTGGTTTTGTTGATCAACAATGCTTGCCATTTTTTTCATGCTCGCTAGTACTTGCTCTGCAGTACAGATATTATGTTGTAACCAGTTCGCCATATGCTGACTTGATATCCGCAGCGTTGCACGATCTTCCATTAAGCCGACATCGTTAATATCAGGTACTTTTGAGCAACCAACTCCCTGATCAATCCAACGTACCACATAACCTAAAATACCTTGTGAATTATTGTCTAACTCATCAGAAATTTCTTGCTCAGACCATTGGGTATGTTCTGCTAGTGGTATTGTGAGAATATCATCGACATTTGCGGGGATACGGTTTTTAAGTTGCTGCTGCAATTGCAAAACATTAACTTTATGATAATGTAACGCGTGCAGTGTTGCGGCGGTAGGTGATGGTACCCATGCGGTATTTGCGCCAGCTTCTACATGGTTAATTTTTGTCGCCAACATATTAGCCATTTGATCAGGTATTGGCCACATGCCTTTACCTATCTGTGCCTTTCCACTGAAGCCACAAGCGAGTCCGATATCAACGTTATTATCTTCATAAGCAGAGATCCACTTAGTTAACTTGATATCTGCTTTTCTTGCCATAACGCCGGCAGACATTGAGGTATGAATCTCGTCACCTGTTCTATCAAGAAAACCGGTGTTGATAAATACTACACGCTCTTTTGCTGCATAAATACAGGCTTTTAAGTTAACACTGGTGCGACGCTCTTCATCCATTATGCCCATTTTTAGGGTGTTACGTGGTAATGATAATAGCTCCTCGACACGATCAAATAATTCATTGGCGAAAGCAACTTCTTCAGGGCCATGCATTTTAGGTTTGACAATATAGACCGAACCCGTATCACTGTTGCGCAAGGTATTGTGCTGATTGACATCATATGTTGATATTAATGAGGTGATGACAGCATCCATAATACCTTCAGGCACTTCATTGTTGTGCTGGTCAAGAATAGCGTTATTGGTCATTAGGTGACCAACATTACGCACGAACATTAAGCTACGACCTTTAAGCTTGCCTGCTGTACCATCAAGTTTTTGATAGTTTTTATCTTGATGCATCAAGCGTGTTTGTTGTTTACCTGATTTTTCAAAGGTTTCTGATAAAGTGCCTTGGTTTAACCCTAACCAGTTTTGATAAGCAATTATTTTATCTTCTGCGTCAACAGCGGCAACGGAGTCTTCACAATCCATGATGGTGGTTAGTGCTGATTCCATCGCGATATCACTAATACCGGCCATATCACTCTGGGCAATTGGGTTACTTGCATCAAATTGCACGATAAAATGCAAGTCGTTATGTTTAAAAACAAGTTCACTTGGTTTAGCTGCTTCGCCATTAAAGCCAATAAAGGATGCTGATTCTGCCAAGCCCGTGCTGTCGCCATTATCTAGCTTAATCACAAGCGCGTTATCTAGAATTTGATAGGATTGAGCATTTTGGTGTGAGCCAACAATTAACGGAATGGCTTGATCTAAAAAGTCACGAGAAAATGCGACAACCTTAGCACCGCGAGCAGGGTTATAGGCTGTGGTTTTTTCTGCACCGTCGGTCTCAGAAATAACATCTGAGCCATATAAGGCATCATATAAACTGCCCCAGCGCGCGTTGACAGCATTTAAAGCAAAGCGAGCATTCATTACTGGAACTACTAGCTGCGGTCCGGCCATAGTGGCTAATTCAGCGTCAACATTTTCTGTTGATATGGCAAAATCAGCAACTGGTGCTGCCAGGTAACCGATATCGGTTAAAAAGCGTTTATAATCACTAAATTCAAAGCTTTCAGCTTGATGGGCTTGATGATAAGCAGTAATTTTTTGCTGTAATACCGTACGCTTTAGCAATAGCGCTTTATTTTTAGGACTTAAATCGGTAATTAATTTTGCAAAACCTGCCCAAAATGCTTCCACAGCTAGGCTTGTGCCAGGAAGGACTTGCTTATTAACAAAGTTATATAATGTTTCCGCAACCTGTAAATTTGCGATTGAAATTCTTTTTGTCATGTGGCACCTATTTTAAAAGTTGGGAACAGCGTTTGCTTGATTTTATATCTTATCGAAAAGCTAATACCTGCAATGTAAAAATATTGGCTGCCAGATGCAATAGCCGTGATTGGGCAATCAATATTATTTTAATATAATCACTAATGCGATAAATTTCCTTTGCAATTTAACCTATTGTTAATTAAGCTTTAATTTTTTATTTTATTTACATTATCCTACTTTTATTCATGTTATTGTTTGTTTTTATCTTTGGTATTCATCTTGTGAATTTTATTGTCTGATATCTTTCAAATTGACTGATATTGAAAAAGTTATCTTTTATTTTCTGGGGCTATTTCATTTACTATAACAATGCAGCCAAAAAGCTAATGATAAACGGGCTGGTGAGCGCTGTTATTACCGCTGAAACAATTAAGGCTAAAGAGCCAAAAGCGGCATGTTCGTAGCTAATGTTACTAACAGTAGCAGTACCAATAGCGTGGCTTGCTGCGCCAATAGCTAAACCTTGGGCTTTTGGCGATCTAACCTTGATATATGTTAGCCACCGTGGTCCTATTAAAGCACCAAAAATACCAGCAAGCATAACTGCAAAAGCAGTAATGGCGGTATTGCCATCTAATTGACCTGCAATAGCAATGGCGATTGGTGTGGTAATAGATTTAAGTGATAGTGCTACGGCAATGGTATAATCACCGATGATTAACATGGTAATTATAAAGCTGCTGATAATGGCAATAAGTGCACCTATTGATAAAATTAACAGAATACTTTTCCACTGCTTAGTAATGGTTTCTAAATGTTGATAAAGTGGAAAACCTAAGATAACAACGGCTGGTTCAAGTAGGGCATTGAGCAACCAAGAGCTTGAGAAGTAGCTATCGAAACTAATGTCTTGCCATAGGATGAGAGCAATAATGACTAAAATACTAAGCAGCATGGGCTGCAGCCAAATAACATTGAATTTTCGTTGCAGCATCGTAATAAACTGAAACAGTACAACGGTGGCAACAACAGCAATGATAGAAGAAAGTAGGTGGGAGCCTAATAGTTCGGTTAGTATCATTTTATTCACTCCTCGCCAGCGAGACAATGCTGATAATATAGCCCAACCAGGGTAAGGAGTATAAAGGTTGTTGCAAAGGTAATGAGGATGATTGCGATGCCAAATTGTTTGATCAAATCAAAGTGATTGATAATACCAACACCAGCAGGAACAAAGCATACACCCATATGCTTTAAGCACCAAACAACGGTACTTTTTATATGCTCAGCATCGAAAATGCGAAAATGCAATGATAAAGTAAAGAACATTAGTCCGTATAAACTACTGGGTAATGCTGGAGCAACATACGAACACAGTTTCCCCAGTGCAAGGCAACTAAAAATTGCAAAAACACTATACAGCACATTAAATGCCTTTTTATTAAATGCTATCGGCACGGCTAAACTTTCCTTACGGACCTTCGTTGGCAGCTTCAATCACTAGCTGTCTAAACCAAATATGACTGGCATCATGATGTAACAGTGGGCTCCAAATCATTTTCAGTTCAATATCAGGAATATCAAATGGCGGTTTAAGTATGGTGTAGTTACTGTCATTTTTATGAATTAACGCTGCTCGAGTCGGTAATGTTGCGACAAGTTCATCTTCAAATGCTAGTTGCATAGCAACATGATAATTACGGGTGAAAACCTTAATATCACGCTTTTTACCTAAGCGTGCTAACGCTTCATCAACCCAACCTAGCTTTTGAACATCTTGCGGGTCCATACCAACACCAACACCAAAGCCGGTTTTAGATACCCAAACATGTTTGGCACTAAGGTAAGTGTTAAGGTTGAATTTTGAAACCACGGAGTTATCGGCGCTCAATAAGCAGGAAAATGAATCTCGCCAAATGGTTTTTTGATGAAAAGATTGTGGCAACTCGTCAAAACGATTGATAGCCATATCAATTTTTCCGGCCTCAACATCATGAAAAGTGACATCACTAGGCGTCATAATATCTATGGTGACGTTAGGGGCTATTTGATTAATACGTTTTAATAACTTTGGTAATAAAGTTGACGCGGCATAGTCACTGGCCATCAGGCGAAAAACACGGTGACTGTTTTTTTCATTAAATTCTTCTTCACCTTGTAACGCTTCTTCAAGTTCTAGCAAAATTTTACGAATAGCAGGAGCTAAGGCCCTAGCACGTTCGGTTGGCACCATACCATCAGAAGTGCGAACAAGTATTGGGTCATTAAATAATGTCCGTAAGCGCTTTAAGCCATTGCTCATGGCAGGTTGAGTAATATTTAGTTGGCCTGCAGCACGGGTAACATTTTTCTCTCTAAGTAAAACATCAAGATAAATCAGCAGGTTTAAATCGATTTTTGAGATATTCATAAAATTAATAATCTTGAACAAAAATATAACCTAGATATATGTCATGGCTTATAGTGATAATCAAGTAAATTTAACAAATAAATAAAAAAATTAGACTAATATTATAATAAGTTTTTAAAACAAAAAATTATTAACTACTGAATTAGCTTAATAATTCCCTTAACTTGTTTAGAGTTAATACACCATTATTTTTCTGGTGAATGGTAAGGATATTGATTATATATTTTATTTATTTGTAGCTACTGGTTTAGTATTTGTGTTGCTCGGTGTGACAGCTTTCATAAGCAGTTACATCACCAAAATTATAAATACTGTCAGTTAAGACTTTTGGAGAAAGTAATATGTCTAATTATCAAAGTGCAATAGAAGCGGTTAAAGCAATTAAAGAGAAAGCTGGCAGTTCATGGGATGTGATTAATCCTGAATCAGTAGCCCGTATGCGAGTGCAAAACAAATTCAAAACTGGATTAGAAATTGCTCAATATACCGCAGACATTATGCGTAAAGATATGGCGGCTTTTGACGCAGATAAAACCAAATATACTCAATCTTTAGGTTGTTGGCATGGTTTTGTTGGTCAACAAAAAATGATCTCTATTAAGAAACATTTTAATGGTCAAACTGATCGTCGCTATTTATACCTTTCTGGTTGGATGGTAGCAGCACTGCGCAGTGAATTTGGTCCACTTCCTGATCAATCTATGCATGAAAAAACTAGTGTAGCCTCTTTAGTTGCAGAGCTTTATACTTTCCTTCGCCAAGCGGATGCTCGTGAATTAGGTGGCCTTTTCCGTGAATTAGATGCAGCAACTACAGAGCGTGAAAAAGCAGCAATTCAAGAGCAAATTGATAACCATGTAACACATGTTGTACCTATTGTTGCTGATATCGATGCCGGTTTTGGTAATGCAGAAGCAACTTACATCATGGCTAAGCAAATGATTGAAGCCGGTGCTTGTGCTCTGCAAATCGAAAACCAAGTAGCGGATGAAAAACAATGTGGTCACCAAGATGGTAAAGTAACCGTACCTCACGCAGACTTCCATGCGAAAATTCGTGCTTTACGCCATGCTTTCCTCGAATTAGGTATTGATAACGGTTTAATCGTGGCACGTACTGACTCTGAAGGTGCAGGTCTAACGAAAGAAATCGCGGTTGTTAAAGAGCCTGGTGATTCTGGCGATATCTATAACTCTTATTTAGACGTTGAAGAAATTGACGTAACAGACATGGCTGAAGGTGATGTATGTTTCAACCGTGATGGTAAACTGGTTCGTCCTAAGCGTTTACCTTCTGGTTTATATCAATTCCGCCAAGGCACTGGTCATGAGCGTTGTGTATTTGATTGTATCGGTGCACTTAATGCGGGTGCAGATCTACTTTGGATTGAAACTGCAGTTCCTACCGTACACGAAATCGCTGGCATGATGAACGACGTTCGTAAAGTTCATCCAGACGCTAAACTTGTTTATAACAACTCACCATCTTTTAACTGGACGTTAAACTTCCGTCAACAAGTGTTTGATGCCATGGTTGAAGAGGGGAAAGATGTTTCGGCCTATGATCGCGATAACTTAATGAGTGCAGAGTATGACGAAACAGAACTATCTGCTGTAGCGGATGAACGTACGCGTACTTTCCAAGCTGATACTGCACGTGAAGCAAACGTATTCCATCACTTGATTACACTGCCTACTTACCATACTACGGCATTGTCGGTAGATAATTTAGCGAAAGAATACTTCGGTGAACAAGGCATGCTTGGTTACGTTAAAAATGTTCAACGTGAAGAGATTCGTCAAGGTATTGCCTGTGTTAAGCATCAAAACATGTCAGGCTCTGATATGGGTGATGATCATAAAGAGTACTTTGCCGGTGAAAATGCACTTAAAGCGGGTGGTGCGAAAAACACGTCTAACCAGTTTGGCTAAAAATTTATGATAAATTTATAATTTATCAGTAAATCCCAACCAAAGTAAAAGGCTCTACTTCTAAAGTAGGGCTTTTTTATAGTTCTAGGATAAGTCACTTTGTACTGTTAATGCTTTAATTGCATATCAACTATGCTTGGTTGGGTATTTAATTTAGCGCGAGTGTTCGTGATATATTCACTTTTCTAAACTATACAATAACAGATTATTTTCATGATATTACGCGTAGAAGTGCGATGCAATGTAATCTAATACTAAACTTAATAAACTTGGTCTTAGTTAACCCCAGTTCGGGTTAAGCTACTTTACCCAACAATGCTATTTAAACGCCCAATAGCTCGCTATTGGTTTGTAAAAATTCCTTGCTAAGCGCCTAAATTCCATTATTGCGCTTTTTTTAATCTTTTACTTAAAAGATATCGTGTATAATTTAGCCAATAACACTATGAATTAACAGGTTATAAAGTCCATTAACCCGAACTGAGATTAGTTAAATTTTAGCGAGGATTATGCTGTGATATAAAGTATTTCTAGATAAGAACTCAAGCTATTCTTATTGTCGACTTAGTCTTAATCGTTAGTACTATGATTTTATAATGATAATCACTGGCACTATTGACATCAATAGTGCCAGTGATTTTGTCATATGAATTATTTAAAAGGTAAATAGTTCAACGGTATTTTTTTCTTTCCAAAGTTTTTTTGCTTTTAAATCGTTATTTAACTTTGTAGCAGTGTATTGCCAATGTTTACTAGCTTTTGCTACTTTGTCGTCGTCTCGTTCGTTCCAAGCGTTTTTTGCATTGTTATCAAGAAAGAAATATAAGTTTCCTTGATCAACTACATATACAGATGGGTTACCAGCTATCATTTTTTGGTGTGATGCTGAATGTGCACAAAGACCGTCAAATTTAGGTAAATATTTTTCAGGATTTTTTGCAAATAAAAGTTGGTTTTCTTTCTTTGTAAATATATACCTTTTTCCTTTATAGATTGCTTGAAAGTTATTGTTGCCTTTCTGAACAATATCATTATTATAATAACTAATAATATCATGGCCATGAATAGCTAATGGAACTGCTTCAATATTACTTCTAGTTATTGTCTCTTGAGCTGATACAAAAAATGTAGCAGCTAAATAAATAAAAATAACAGATATATTTTGAAGCCAAAAATTTGATTTTGTTTTCATTATTCTTCCTTTCAATTCATTCGTTTTAGTAAAGATATGCATTATGCCCACTCAGCAATGCTACTACTGATATTAGAGAAATCACATCGTATTTAAAAGCTGTAAACCAAAGTCATTGCGGTTTCGGTATTTAAGTTCTCTTTATCTTCATCAACTTCTGTATTGTAGTCTAAGGTAATACTAAACTTAAGTTGTAGTGTTTCAATCAACTTAGTTGAAATTGAGGTTTGAGCTTTGTAGGTGCTATTTTCATCACTTTTTGGCGAGTATTTTGCAACTAATAACTGTTTAAACAACACATGTTCATTAATTTGACGTGTGTACAATGCTTGTGCCTGCACGATAAAAGCTGATTTAGTTTCTTCATCTTGGGTATCTGTTTGACGAATCACATCGCGCTTAAAGCCTGGACCAATATCAGCATCTAAGGTTGCTTTTTCAGTTTCGAACCAACGACGACCCCAACCTGTTGATATTGAGCTCTGATTTTCAAAGCTGCTAAAGCGGTTATCTTCATATGAAACATTAGCATAAATGTAGTTTGGACTGGCTTTATCAAGTGTATAGTTAGTTTGACCTACGAGTGTAAATTTTTGATCACTGGTATTAAAATGCTCTTCACCGTCTTCATCTTCTTCTTCACTTTTCTTGATCAACAGATCTAGCCGCACGGTTGATTTCCAAGCCGCCTTTTCGTGAGCAAAATCAAAGCCTGCTTTAACATCTGCGCTGTTGGTATCACCGGTTTTGAAAAGCATACCTAATTCTGCAGAAGCAGTATAAGGTGATTTTTCTTTTGGTGTGGTTGCTTCTTCTGCTACCGTTGTTAGTGAAACACAACATAACGCGGTGGATATTAACTTAAGACTCATTTTTTTCCTCTTTATTCATATGAACAGATAATTGTGGGAATGGGATTTCGATACCTTCGTTGTCCAATTCAGTTTTAATTTTTTCCAGTAAATCGAAGTAAGTTGGCCAGTAATCTGAAGATTTAACCCAAGGTCTTACCACGAAATTAACACTGCTATCAGCTAGTTCAGAAACACCAACAGTGATTGCTTGATCTTTTAATACACGCTGATCGGCACTGACTAACTTAAGCAAAAGTGCTTTGGTTTTCGCGAGGTCGGCATCATAACTCACGCCGATAATCAAATCTATTCTTCTTGTTGGTTTTGTTGAGTAATTGGTGATAGTGCCACTGGTAATAGAGCCATTTGGAATAATGACGGTCTTATTATCACCGGTTCTTAATTCAGTTGAAAAAATTAAAATTTTCTCAACAATTCCAGCGACACCCGATACTTCAATAAAGTCACCGGACTTGAATGGCTTGAAAACAATCAGCAATACCCCTGATGCAAAGTTCGATAATGAACCTTGTAGCGCTAAGCCTATAGCTAAGCCAGCAGCACCAACGATTGCCACTAACGAAGTGGTGTTAAAACCTAAATGCGATATTGCAGCAACAATAACGATAAAAAATAACATGCCATATAATAGGCTACTGATGAATGAAATGATCGCATCATCCATGCCCTTATGACGCATTACTTTTACTACGCCTCGACGTACCATGTTAGCTATAAATTTACCGATGAAAACTATCGCTATAGCAACGATTAATTTAATTGCGAAATCTATTAACATTTGCTGATTATCTACAAGCCAGTTTTGAGCTATATCCATTATTTACCTTAAAAGCTGTTACAAAGCCCGAATTATAATCAACATGAAAATAAATGACATTAAATTGTTAATAGCTTAATTAAATTATTAACATATGTTGCAGAATAGCGTTGGTAGGGATTTTGAAAATAAAAAGGCAACCTAAGGTCGCCTGGTAAATATGCTCGTTTACTATCTAAGTTAAATAGTTATAAGTAACTGTTAATTAATATTACTTAATTATCGCGTCTAACTTACCGCTAGCATACTGCATAAACATATTATCTAAAGAAATAGGTTTGATTTTTGCTGCTTGACCAACAGTACCAAAAGCTTCGTAGCGAGCCTTACAAATATCAGACATTGCTTGAGTTGATGCTTTTAGGAACTTACGGGGATCAAATTCACTCGGATTTTCAGCTAAGAAGCGACGTACAGCCCCCGTTGATGCTAAACGTAAATCGGTGTCGATATTGATTTTACGCACACCATTTTTAATGCCTTCTTGAATTTGCTCAACAGGTACACCGTAAGTTTCAGGGATTTTTCCACCAAACTCGTTAATTATCGCTAACCAGTCTTGTGGTACAGAAGATGAACCATGCATAACCAAGTGTGTGTTAGGAATACGGTTATGAATGGCTTTAATACGATCAATCGCTAATATATCGCCTGTTGGTGGACGAGTAAATTTATAAGCGCCGTGTGAAGTACCACAAGCAATAGCTAGGGCATCAACTTGAGTTTTTTGTACAAAATCAGCCGCTTCTTCTGGATCAGTAAGCATTTGCTCCATAGTTAACTTACCAACAGCGCCAATGCCATCTTCTTCACCGGCTTCACCCGTTTCAAGTGAGCCTAAACAACCTAATTCACCTTCAACTGAAACACCACAAGCATGTGCCATCTCAACGGTACGACGCGTAACATCAACATTATATTCATAGCTTGATGGTGTTTTGCCATCATCCATTAATGAACCGTCCATCATTACTGATGAAAAGCCTAATTGGATTGAGCGCTGACAAACACTCGGTGATGTACCGTGATCTTGATGCATCACTACAGGAATATGAGGAAATTCTTCGATTGCTGCTAAAATTAAGTGACGTAAAAATGGTGCACCTGCATATGCTCTAGCGCCTGCTGAACCCTGAAGTATTACAGGGCTATTAGTCTCGTCAGCAGCAAGCATGATAGCTCTAACTTGTTCTAAATTGTTAACGTTAAAGGCAGGGATACCGTATCCATTTTCGGCGGCATGATCTAACATTTGGCGCATAGAAACTAAAGCCATGAACTAACTCCTGTGATTATAAATAGTAGCAAAATTGATTTGCATAAGTTTCAGTGTGAAACTTAACGCTTTCGTATCGTAATTGTATCAGATGGTTTTAGTAATTTGCACTAGAATAAATACCAAATCGCTCTGACTTACATAATTTTTAAATTAGGCTTTAATTTAGTTTGCCAATTAGGTAAATAATAACAATTTAATCAAAGCCTAAGTGCTATCCAAAACAGTCAGCTAACTGATGTTAATGGTAGCTTCTAGCTCAAACGGTAAATTATCCTTTAGCTCGAGCTTCCAAAATCTCAACTGCAGGTAGCTTTTTGCCTTCTAAAAATTCAAGAAAAGCACCACCACCAGTTGAAATATAAGATACTTTATCGGCAATATTGTATTTATCAACAGCGGCTAATGTGTCACCACCACCGGCGATAGAAAACGCCTTACTATCAGCAATAGCGCGGGCGATGACTTCAGTGCCTTTACCAAACTGATCAAATTCAAATACACCAACAGGGCCATTCCATACTACGGTACCGGCCTTGGCAATAATCTCTGCTAATACCTTCGCGCTTTCTGGCCCAATATCAAAAATCATATCGTCATCAGCAACGTCGTTAACATTTTTAAGTGTAGCCGGTGCCGTTTCAGAAAATTCTTGGCCGACAATGACATCAGTCGGTACTGGAATAGAACCGTTATTATCGTTGGCTTGTTTAGTTAAGCGTTTTGCTTCATCAACTAAATCAGCTTCGAATAACGACTTACCAACATTATGGCCTTGCGAAGCAATAAAGGTATTAGCAATGCCGCCGCCAACAACTAATTGGTCAACAATACCGGCTAGAGAATCTAGTACGGTTAGCTTAGTTGACACTTTAGAGCCACCAACAATCGCAACTAACGGGCGGGCAGGGTTATCAAGTGCTTTTGATAAGGCCGCCAACTCACCGGCTAATAATGGCCCTGCGCAGGCTGTCGGTGCATATTTTGCTACGCCATGGGTACTCGCTTGAGCGCGGTGAGCGGTGCCAAATGCGTCCATAACGAAAATATCACAAAGGGCCGCGAGTTTCTTTGATAAGCCGTCGTTATTATTTTTTTCACCGTCGTTAAAACGAATATTTTCAAATAACACTAACTCGCCAACATTGACTTCTACACCATCTAAGTAGCTTTTCGCTAAACGAACAGGTACGTTCAACGCCGCGGCAAGATAATCAGCTACCGGCTGTAAAGAAAATTCAGGATTATATTCGCCTTCAATTGGACGGCCTAAATGTGACATCACCATGACTTTTGCACCAGCTTCTAAAGCCAATTTAAGTGTTGGTAAAGCTGCTCTTAAACGAGCGTCTGAGGTGATTTTACCAGCTTTAACTGGCACATTTAAGTCTTGACGAATGAGCACACGCTGATTGTTTAATGCTAAATCGGTCATTTTGATTACTGACATGTTTATTCCCTGTTGGTAGAAGTTTAACTGTTAAGTCAATTATTAAATAATATAATAGTTTGACGATATCGTATCGAATTATTTTACCTTCGCCATCGTAAAGGCGGTATCGAGTATACGGTTAGCAAAACCCCATTCGTTATCACACCAAATAAGGAGTTTAACTAAACGCTTGTGACTAACACGCGTTTGATTGCCATCAACAATACACGAGTGTGGGTCATGGTTAAAATCGATAGAAACTAACGGCTCAGTGGTATAGCCTAAAATACCCGCTAGGCCATTGTTTTGTGCATCGACTATTGCTTGATTAATATCAGCAATAGTCGCGTCGCTTGATAAATTTAAGCTTAAGTCCATAGCGGTGACATTGATAGTAGGTACGCGTACGGCTATGGCTTCAAAGCGACCGGCAAATTTTGGTAATATACGCTCAATACCCGCAGCAAGCTTAGTATCAACAGGTATTATCGATTGGCTAGCGGCACGAGAACGGCGTAAATCAGGATGATAGGCATCGATCACCTGTTGATCATGCATGGAAGAGTGAATTGTTGTAATGGCACCACTTTCAACACCAAAGGCTTTATCTAAAACCTCAATAACAGGTACCACACAGTTGGTGGTGCAAGAGCCGTTCGATACTATTTTTTCAGCAGAGGTAAGTCGTTGATGGTTGATACCATAGATAATGGTCGCGTCTAAATCTTGTGAGCCAGGATGGGAAAAAAGCACCTTTTTTGCCCCTTGCTCAATATGCTGTTGGCCATCAGCTTGACTGCCATATTTTCCGGTGCAATCAATGACGATGTCGACATTATGCTGCTGCCAAGGCAGGTTAGTAATATCAGCTTCATGACTGAGTGCTATCTCGTCACCAGCAATAAATAATTTAGCGCCACTTTGTTGCACCGCAAATGAAAAGCGGCCATGTGTAGAGTCATATTTTAATAAGTGAGCTATACCTTCTGGTTCGGCAAGTTCATTAATGGCGACTAAGTTGAATTCGTTGGTTCTGCCATTTTCATAAAGTGCACGAACCACATTTCTGCCGATCCTACCAAAGCCGTTTATTGCAATATTAATTGACATATATTTCTGATTTATAGCGCTCTATGTTGAATACAGTGCGGATTTAATGTGAGTTAAGCGAAATGTACTCGACATGAGTGGTGATTTTATTAATCATTTAATAGCCAGTTAAGTAATACTTAACTGGCTACAACTTCATGATTATTTTATTAAGACTTAAAGGCTATTGACTGTTTTTACAATGTTTTCAACAGTAAAACCAAAGTACTCAAGTAATACGTTACCTGGTGCTGACTCACCAAAAGTCGTCATGCCGACAACTTTGCCGTTCAAGCCAACATACTTATACCAAAAATCAGTATGAGCAGCTTCAATAGCAACACGTTGAGTCACTGATGAAGGTAATACTGACTCTTTGTATTCGCTATCTTGAGCATCAAAAATATTGGTTGATGGCATAGATACAACACGCACACTATCACCTAATGCTTCAGCTGCTTTTAGTGCCAATGACACTTCCGAGCCTGTCGCAATGAGAATAACGGCTGGTGTACCAACACTATCTTTTAAGATGTAACCACCTTTTGCAATATCTGCAACTTGTGCGCTAGTACGGCTTAAAGCAGGTAAACCCTGACGAGAGAAAATTAGCGATGTTGGCGCATTTTGGCGTTCAATAGCATTTTTCCATGATACGGCAGATTCAGTTGCATCTGCTGGACGCCATGTCACCATGTTCGGGGTAGTACGCAGGTTGGTTAATTGCTCAATTGGCTGATGTGTTGGACCATCTTCACCTTGGCCAATTGAATCATGGGTATAAACAAAAACGTTTTGAATACCCATTAATGCTGACATACGTACTGCGTTACGTGCATATTCCATAAACATCATGAACGTCGCGCCGTAGTTAATAAAGCCGCCATGTAACGAAATACCGTTCATGATACCGCTCATACCAAACTCACGTACACCGTAGAAAATATAGTTACCTGCGGCATCTTCTTGAATACCTTTTGAACCAGACCAAAGGGTTAAGTTTGAACCGGCTAAATCAGCTGAGCCACCTAATAATTCAGGTAACATCGCACCAAATACTTCAATGGTATTTTGTGATGCTTTACGTGAGGCAACATTTTCAGCTTTTTCTTGGCATGCTAAAATATAGGCATTAGCTTTATCTTCAAATTCTGCTGGTAAATCACCTTTAATAACACGACGCTCATATTCAGCGGCTAATTCAGGATGTGCTGCTTGGTAAGCGGCAAATTTATCATTCCAGCTGGTTTGCTCTGCAGTGCCTTTTTCTTTTTGATCCCAATCTGCATAAATGTCTGCTGGAATTTCAAAAGGTGCATGTGGCCAATTTAATTTTTCACGTGTCGCTGCAATTTCATCATCGCCTAAAGGTGCGCCATGACAATCGTGCGTGCCTTCTTTGTTTGGAGAACCAAAACCAATAATGGTTTTACAACAAATCATTGAAGGTTTGTCAGTCACTGACTTAGCTTCAACGATAGCGGCAGCGATAGCTTCTGGATCATGACCGTCAACGCTGACTACATGCCAACCGTAAGCAGCAAAACGTGCAGGCGTATCATCAGTAAACCAGCCTTCAACATGGCCATCAATTGAAATACCGTTGTCGTCCCAAAAAGCGACTAATTTACCTAACCCTAAGGTACCGGCTAATGAACAGGCTTCATGAGAAATGCCTTCCATTAAGCAACCATCACCTAAAAATACATAGGTATTGTGATCAACAATGTTATGACCTTCACGGTTAAATTGTGCCGCTAAGGTTTTTTCAGCAATCGCCATACCAACAGCATTTGACACGCCAGCACCTAGCGGACCTGTGGTAGTTTCTACGCCAGGGGTGTAACCGTACTCAGGATGACCTGGTGTTTTAGAGTGCAGCTGGCGGAAATTTTTCAATTCACTGATCGGTAAATCATAACCGGTTAAATGCAATAGTGAGTAAATCAACATTGAACCGTGACCATTAGACAAAATAAAGCGGTCACGATCGGCCCAATTTGGATCAGTTGGGTTATGCTTTAGAAAATCACGCCATAAAACTTCAGCGATATCTGCCATGCCCATTGGGGCTCCAGGGTGTCCTGATTTAGCTTTTTGCACGGCATCCATGCTTAAAGCTCGAATTGCATTGGCCAGTTGTTGACGCGACGGCATAATTGCTCCAATTATTGTAAAGTTTGATAGGATATAAATTGCGCTTATTTTCGCCTAGAGTACCCCTGTACTGCAAATTTAATTGACACTTTTCTGTGATTATTTTTAACTTAAGCTTAACTCTGCACATTTCTGTAATTTTACTGGAATATTATTGCTTTTTTAGCCTGTGAATATGCTAATGATGATTAAACTTTAAATTAAGCATTAAATTGCAAGTAAGCTATTGAAATAAAAATGAAGATCCTATAGGGTGAATTGGTTGTATGTACAAATAATAATAAAAAGATATAACCTGACATAGGATTGAGTAATGAACAGGTCGTCGTCACGCGGAATTAAGCTGACTACAGTAATATTAGCAGTAGCGATATTAGCAGTGTCAGCCCTGTTGAGCAGCGGCTCATCAGCAGACGACAAGGATGTTGTAATAGAGCAAACAAGCACAGAGCTAGTTAAATAGTTCGCTATTAAATAAAAACCTCGCAATTGCGGGGTTTTTTATCGCTTTATGAAAGTAGCGGGGTGACTTTATTTTATTTGCTGGCGTCCTCACCAGGACTCGAACCTGGAGCAGCGGCTTAGGAGGCCGCAGTTTTATCCTGTTAAACTATGAGGACTAATACACACCGGCGCTATTTTATAAACTATCTGTAAAAAATCAATATAAAAGATCATCCTGTGCCTTAGTTTGATGATCTTTTATTGGCAGCGTCGTACTGATATAGTGTTAATGATGTTTATCTTATTTAAATAAAGCTAATTATAATACTTATGGCAAATAGCTTTAGTACCTAACCGCTAAGTCGTTAATTTGGATATTATCTAATATATGTTGCTCTGTTGTCGTTGCGTGTGCGCTGTCTTGGCTAACAGAATTGATAATGATTTTGTAAGGACTGATATGTAAACTAGGATAAGTACGCTTGTCATCACTGATAAAATTATTTAAATGTAGCAGTGAAAATTCGTCACCAACTTTTACACCGTGCCTTTTCCCTAAATTAAGTGTTAGAGAATTCCCTTGAACCTGCACAATCCTGCCTTGGGTTGGTTGACACATCATATTCTCATCAATGTCACTAACGATACTGTCTAATGTCATATTAATTTTTTTGCCATATTCGCTTTGCCAAAAATTTTGACTTGTTACATCAACTTGTGCGCGTTTATCAAAGCCCCAAGGTGCTGAGCTTTGATAGTGTTTATTTAAAATTCGCTCGCCGGTTGTGCCATCATGAACATAAAGTGCAATGTTAAATTGACGTTGATAAATGTTTTTTTGCCAAAACTGCCAATTATTATTTTCATCGTTGGCTATAGAAAGGTCTTGAATCTCTGAGAATAAAACATATTGACTGTTGGTCATATTCGCTAATGACATGGTTAAGTTTTTTAAGTTTTGTATTTGTAGGCTTTGATTTAGGCGTGAAAATTCTGTTTTAGATTTCAAGGCTAATTTTGTATCTAAATAGATACCTTGGCGTTGTATTTTTTTGGCAAGCTGATCAACTAATACTTTATCAAGAGAGTAAATGCTACCGACATTCGCTTGTTCACGGTGCAGTATATTACTACGGGTTAATAACATTGATTTCTTGTAATCCGCAGCAAAACACTTTTTTTCTTGTGAGAAAATATCTGCACGTATGGTAACCGTCACAAGATTATCACTGTAATTCTCGCTGATTAATTCTAAAGAATTAACACTACCACTGGCTCGAATGTTAATTTCGTCTTGAGTCAATAAACCGTTCACTACCTGACGAACACTTGACACTGATGCGCCTGCTACTAATAGGGCTTTTTTTAATGCGTTTTGTATAGCTTGGTGTTTTGCTGTTTTATTATCGTCATTTTTTATAGCCGCTACGCCTTGTGACTCATACCATTGTCCAAAACTTGAGCCGCTATATATCGCAAAGCAAAGGCATAATAAACTTAAGCGCATAAATATCTCTTTTTAAAATAGGTTCGATCTATATTTTCAAATATGCAGTTTCTGTGCCTACTTATTAAGTAACCCCAGTTCGAGTTAAGCTACTTTACGCAACCATGCTATTTACGCCTAATAACTCGCTATTGAATTGTAGAAATGCCTTGCCCAACCCTAAATTTCATCATTGAGGTGTTTGTTACCCTAGGCTCAGGATTACAGCAAATAAAGCAATGATTTTATAAGCTCTGCTAATAAAGCAAGTGTATTATCAATATAGCCAAAGCGTTGTTAACTCGAGTTGTTGAGGTGAGCAATTGACCTAGATATGCATAACACGGTTACCAGTATGAAAGTGAAGCAAGGTTAGTTATTCAAACGTATATTTAACACGATAAAAGTTAGTTGCTTTATTTTAGGGCTGAATAGTGGGCGGATAAAATAGAATTACAGGGTGAATGTTGGCGTGAATCCTGCTTTAGTATTTCCATATGACTTTATGATATTTGCACTAATTGAGGGGAGCTCAATGAAAAATTGGCTTATAGCAATACTAATACCGGTAGTGATGTCTTGCTCTACAGGATCTAATGATGATTTCTATCGCTCTTCTTATGATGACAAGCAAGAAATTGATAGTTTTAAGTTACCTCGTCATGCCATTAATGACGTAGTAAAGGGACTTGCTTATCAAATGTTGGAAAGTAGCTCGTTTGTGAGCCCTAAAACGCCTATCGCGATTGCGTCATTTGTTGATTTAAAAAATTTAGAATCAACCAATTGGTTAGGTAATCAACTTTCTGAAAGCTTTGTTCATGAAATGCAACGTCATGGCCTAGTTGTTATTGACTTTAAAACCACCGGACACATTCGAGTAACGGCAGATGGTGATTATGTTTTTAGCCGTGATTGGAAAGAACTTCCTGAGCGTCAGATAATTGACTATGTCGTTACTGGCACTATGATGCAACAAGAGGAAGGTATTTTAGTTAATGCCCGTATGATTGGTATGCAATCTCGGGTTGTGGTTGCTACTGCACAATCTTTTATCCCTGCCTGGGTTGTTGGCGATGACTTCAATCATCATGAAAATGTTAAAATGAAAGATGGTATGATTTTACGTGATAGTGCGATGTTAGTTGATGACGCTCGTGCTATTGAAATACAGCAATAGTATTACCCATAAGAGTATTGAAAATGAAGATTTTATCTAATTGTATTGGGGTTTTATTCAGTACTATAGTGTTAAGTGCATGTTCTTCAGTATTTGATAAACATGTTGAGTGGCAAACGGTTAAGCCTGAAAGTTTTCCGGTATTAACGGCGATAGGCCAAGCGCCAATTAGCCTGCAAAAATCTGAGCATAAAACTCAACGTATGTTGATGGCGATAAACGCTTCAAAAATTGCTGCCTATGCTGAATTAGCAGAACAGGTTTATGGCCAAAGTATTGATGGTAAAACCACCATGTCTAATTTACTTATCGATAATCAGCAATTAAAGGCAACGGTACAAGGGATAATTCGTGGTGCAAAAGTGGTTAAAAGCTATCCAGTAGGTGATAGTTACACTACCGAGTTGAGCTTGGACTTTAAAGATGTTTATGATATCTATAGTGCGTCTTCAAACCGCCAAGAGATCAAGAAAATTTCATATTACTAAGCTAATTATTATGTGACTAATAAAACCAGCTGTTGCTGGTTTTTTTATGTTCAGGATGAACGGTATGTCATAGTGCCATGGATGGCATAGAGTGACGATGTTCAGGATGAACGGTATGTCATAGTGCCATGGATGGCATAGAGTGACGATGTTCAGGATGAACGGTATGTCATAGTGCTATGGATGACATAGAGTGACGATATTCAGGATGAACGGTGTATCGTTATGTTACCGGTGGAAAACAATGATATGCCTTAACACTTAAGTTAAGCTTTTATGCCTAAACTGCTGAGACCGCCTGAGGTTTTCCCTTTATTATCATAGGTCATTGATGATTTATTATGATTGACTAGTAACGAAGTTTTCATTCTTTCAACAGCTATTTGAGATTGGTGAATAATTAAACCATTAACTTGGTTTTGTTTTTTACTGCGCTCTAAGCTAGCCTTAATTTCCGCTAATTCGTTACTAAAGTTACCCGCTAACTTTTCTTGCTTAAATTCAAAACTTTGGCCAATAGCATTATCAACAGTTTGTATTGCTAAAAGTAAGGTGTTTTTATCTGCGGTGATCTTGATCAGTGCGTCGGGGTTTTGTTGCTGGAGTATTTCTTTTTCCGTGCTTAATAATGCCTCTAATTGCGTCAATTGTGACAATTGCTGAGAAACTAATTGTTGTGGCGTTATTTTTTCAGACATGTATTTACTCCACTATAGCGATAGCGGCAAGTTAGCCGAGTTCAAATTCAAAACTGGCGATACTTGCCGCTAGTTTTTCTGGGTTAATTTTATAATCACCCGAAGTAATAGCACTTTTTAGCTCATCAATTTTTTTCTGATTAAGTGCTGGCGAAGAATCTGTTGCTTTTTTTTGTAGCTCATTCATCTGCTTTGCTTGTGGAGTAATTGATACTGAATCACGAGTTGCAAATTTAGCTTGTTGTGAAGTCTCAGTATTTTGCGTGACTTGCTGTTTTGTTTGCACTTGTTGTTCAAATTTTTGCTTTACTTGATTGACGTTATTCAAGTTATTGATATTTATAGCCATTATCATGTCCTATTTACAACAGTAATTGGTTTCTAACCTTATATCGGCAAAACAGCGGGAAACTTAAGCAAATATTATAGATTAATTACTACTTGGTTAATAGCGCTAACTTGTCCTTGAACCACACGACCAGATTTCTTATTTTCAACAGGAATTAGCTCACCTAAACTACCATCTTTAAGTGCAATACCAAAGGATTTAATTTCAAAACTAGCTGATTTTGCGATGATGTTTACCGGTTGTCCTTTACAAACAAAGCAGGTGTTTCTATTGGTGATAGCACTGCCTTGAGATAAGTTTCGCTTAGTCCTGGCACCAGTAACGATTTTCGGATCAGTTAATACAGTCCCGCGTATCTGGCCGCTATCTTTAAAAATAACTTCAATATTAGAGTTATCGAGTAAGGTACCTTTAGCTATCCGCATCCGAGTTACCAATATCGGCACGATAGTTTGGATCTTTACAGGAATAAATAGTTGCCAAGGTTCCTCGTCTGGGCAAACAATTTTAACATTTACGTTTCTACCGTTATGTTTTTCAGGTATATTTGCCGATAATGGCGATAAGCAAGGCTGTAATGAAATTCTTGGATCTATTGGAGATACTTCAACGTTTAGTTTTCCCTGGGCAGGTATGCTCACATTGCTTTCAACATAAGATTTGATGAAATTATAAAGATAATCGCGATCGAATGTCATGGCTGTACTCGGATTAAGTACCGCTAAGTAAATAACGGTAAACGTTATTAAAATCTTTAATTTACTCATAATTTTTTGATCTGGCTGCTAGGGAAATAAAAATACTCGTCTATGCTTACTGAATACAATTTAACATAAATAACGTCAAAACATTTACGTTATTGCTTAATTGGGAATACAATCAAGAATTGTGCCTTTGTTATATTTTCATTGGCATAGCTAAAGAGGTTTTTATGGCAGGTATATTAGATTCAGTTAATCAGCGTACGCAATTAGTCGGTCAAAATCGATTGGAGTTGCTACTATTTAAGCTTGTTGGTAGACAGCGCTTTGGCATAAACGTCTTTAAAGTACGTGAAGTTATGCCTTGCCCTCGGCTGACATCGTTACCCAAACAAGATAAATTCATTAAGGGTGTGGCCCATATTCGTGGTCAAACTATTTCTGTTATTGATTTAAGTAAAGCTACAGGGGGTCCTGAAATTGTACAAACAGAAAGTAGCTTCGTTATTATTGCGGAGTACAATCGTAGCGTGCAAGGGTTCCTTGTTTCGGGTGTCGAACGCATTGTTACCTTAAGCTGGAAAGATATTATGCCACCGCCAGAAGGAGCCGGTAAATCAAGTTACCTTACCGCCGTTACTGAGATTGACAATGAAATGGTATCGATCCTGGATGTGGAAAAAATTCTTAATGAAATTAGCCCTATTTCAACGGAATTAAGTGAAGGTGTTGCCGATGTCACTGTTGGTGAAGATATTGGTGACCGCGTTATTATGATCGCAGATGACTCAACAGTTGCTCGAAATCAAGTTAAGCGAGCACTTGAGCCACTAGGTCTGAATATGTTGTTAGCTAAAAATGGTCAAGATGCACTGAATCAGTTACAAGATATTGCTGAGGGCTGTCAAAATAGCATCACTGAAAAAGTTGCCTTGTTAATTTCTGATATTGAAATGCCTGAAATGGATGGCTACACCCTGACGGCAGAGATTAAGCAAGATGAACGGATGAAAGATATCCCGGTAATTTTACACACTTCTTTAAGTGGTGTATTTAATAATGCCATGGTAGAGAAAGTGGGTGCAGAAGATTTTATTCCTAAATTTCATCCTGATGAGCTGGCTACGGCCGTTAAGAAGTGGCTAAAGCATGATGAAGTTTCTTAATATTTGTTACGTTAATTAAATAAGGTGGATTATAGCTAGTGTTAACTAAGCAACTTGATGATAAGAGTTATCATCAGTTTAGAACTTTTCTAGAGCAACAATGCGGCATTGTTTTAGGTGAAAGTAAGCAGTATTTGGTGAAAAGTCGTTTAGCGCCATTGATGATAAAATTTGATGTGCCATCATTATCTGATTTAGTTGCGCAAACGCTTAATCCGGTTAAGCGGCAATTACGAGCGGCAGTTATTGATGCCATGACAACAAATGAAACACTATGGTTTCGCGATGAGTATCCATTTGAGCTGTTGAAAAAGCGTTTACTACCTGAGTTTAAGGGCCAGCGAACACCATTAAAAATTTGGTCAGCGGCAAGTTCTTCAGGGCAGGAGCCTTATTCAATTGCTATGGCAATTTATGAGTATCAACAAAGTAATCCTGGCGCATTTGCTGCTGGTGTTCAAATTATTGGCACTGATATCTCTAATACTATGTTGGAGCATTGCAAATATGCGCATTATGACAGTTTATCGTTATCAAGAGGCTTATCTTTAGAGCGCAAAAAAAAGTTTTTCGAAGCGGGTGATAATGGCATGTTAAAAGTCAAAGATGTTATCAAAAAAATGGTCAGTTTCCGACAATTAAACTTACTGAACAGTTACAGTTTAATGGGACGTTTTGATTTGGTATTTTGCCGTAACGTCTTGATTTACTTCTCTCCTGAGATTAAGAAACAAATTATTTCCCAAATTCACGGTACACTAAATAACGATCGCTATTTATTTCTGGGCGCTTCGGAATCTCTGGCCGGAATTAGCCAAGATTTTAATATGATCCGCTGCAATCCTGGCATTGTTTACCAAAAAAAATAACATCCACCTAATACCTCTGGCATAAATCTTGAATAAATACCTTCATTCACTTGGAGGTATTTTTTTATGGCTATTAGTTTTGAAAAAGCATTTGGTATTTATCCACAAGGTTTGCAAATACGTGCTCAGCGCGCAGAGCTTATTGCCAGTAACATTGCTAATGCCGATACGCCAGGCTATAAAGCTCGAGGAATGGACTTCAAAGCTGCACTAGCGCAAGCAAGTTCCAAACAACAAACCGGTATGACTCGTACCAATGAAAAACATTTCGATGTCCGTATGGAGCTGAACAATGGCGTTGGCTTTAGACAATCTGATCAACCTGATACTGGTGACGGTAATAATGTAGATGTACAAGTGGAACGAAACTTGTATCTAAAAAACTCTATGGAATACCAAGCAAGCCTACAATTTCTAAACGGTAGTATTAAGGGCTTGCGAAAAGCCATCACTGGAGGGCAGTAATAATGAGCCTATTTAATGTATTTTCTGTTTCTGGTTCGGGAATGAGCGCGCAATCAGTGCGCTTAAACACAACGGCCAGTAATATAGCTAACGCCGATAGTGTTAGCAGCAGTGTCGATAAAACCTATCGTGCACGCCACCCAGTTTTTGCCGCGGAGATGCAAAAAGCTGCCGGCGGACAAAATGAGTCGGTAGGTGTTCAGGTTTTAGGTGTTGTTGAAAGTGACAAGCCACTTAATGTTGAATATGCGCCGGATCATCCAATGGCAGATGGTGACGGTTATATTTATAAGCCGAATGTTAATGTTATTGAAGAAATGACCAATATGATTTCGGCTTCACGCTCATATCAAACTAATGTGCAAATAGCGGAGTCGGCAAAAAGCATGCTGACTAAAACACTAACACTTGGTCAACGCTAAGGCTATATAGGAATTTAATATGGAAACTGTATCGGGTTCTAATCCATTAGACAATATTCGTTGGCAGCAAGAAACACCAACTCCTGAAGCGGATGCAAATCGCGGCATGCTAACGCAAGAAGATTTTTTCGCGTTACTCACCCAAGAGCTTTCGAATCAAGACCCGACTAAGCCGGTTGAAAATAACGAAATGATCTCTCAAATGACAGCATTTTCGACCACCGATGGCGTGTCAAATTTAAATGATCAATTCACTAACTTTGCCGCTTCTATGTCGTCTAGCCAAGCATTACAAGCATCGTCTTTAGTTGGGCGAAGTGTTTTAGTTGATGATAATGTTTTTGGTATGGAGGAAGGTGAGGAAGTCAAAGGCAAGCTCGTTACTGATAAACCGGCATCAAACGTTAATATTTATGTTGAGAACGTTGCCGGAGAAATTATACAAACCGTTCCTGTCGGTAGTGTTAAGGCAGGAGACTTCACTTTTACTTGGGATGGACAAGGCGCTGACGGTAAACCAGCACCTGAAGGTGCTTATCGTTTTCGAGTTGCCGGACTGGTTGACGGTGAAGCGAATGAATTACAAGCCATGACCTATCGAAAAGTCGATAGCGTCACTCTAGCAGGTGCCGGTGGCAGCATATTATTAAATCTTAATGGTGGCAGTTCGATGAAACTATCGGATGTTATTGAAGTAACACAAGGTTAAATTAACAGAATTTTTTACGAGGTGAACTATGTCATTTAATGTCGCATTAAGCGGTCTAAACGCTGCTCAAAAAGATTTGGATGTTACATCCAATAACATTGCAAACGTAAACACAACTGGCTTTAAAGAGTCGCGCGCAGAGTTTGTAGATGTTTATGCTGCGTCTTTATTATCATCAGGCAAAACCAAAGTCGGTGACGGTGTTTTGACGGCTGATGTTGCTCAACAATTTTCTCAAGGTAGTATTCAGTTTACTAACAACTCCTTAGATTTAGCGATTACCGGTAATGGTTTCTTTGCTACAGTGCCTGAGCTTGGTAGCTTGGAAACTTCTTATACCCGAGCAGGGCAATTTAAATTAAATCAAGATAACTTTATTGTTAACTCACAAGGTGGCCATTTATTAGGCTTTCCGGTTAACCCTGATGGTACGTCTGCTTCAGTAAGTTTAAGTACTGCGGAACCGATTCGTATTCCAACGGCTTCTGGTGCGCCTCAGGAGTCTTCAGAGGTTGATATTCGGATGAACTTACCGGCGGGAGATTCCTATATATCTAGTGCTCCTGATAATTTTGATCCAACAGATCCATTAACTTTTAACCACTCGACCTCTATTACGATTTTTGATTCTTTAGGCGATAGTCATATTATGACTTATTACTTTGTGAAAGATGACCCAACAACCGCGCCTAATCAGTGGATGATGTTCGCCGCAGTTGACGGTAAAGTAATTGACTTAGACGATGATCCAGCTGTTCAAGCTACGGCTGATGCTAATGAAGCAACAGCAAGAACAAATGCCACTAACGCTCAAACAACTTATGATGCAATAGTCTCACCGACTTCCGCTGATTTAGCAACCTTAAATGCAGCAAAAACAGCGCATGCTAATGCTATTGCTGCGACAACACCTGAAGGTGGTACTGGTAGTGGTGGTTTAGCACCGGGCGGAGTAAAAGGAGCTAGATTAACTTACAATTCTTCGGGTGACTTTATTAGTCAATCTCCATCTCCAAGTAATGGTGGTATTAGAACCGTAGCATTTACCGATCACTTACCTAACGGCGCAGATCCAGATCAAGTGGTAAAAATAAATTTCAATTTAGATCCCCTAGCACCAAACCCTAATGAACCAACACAATTTGCTTCTAATTTTGAAGTAACATCATTACAACAAGATGGTTTAGCGGTTGGTCGATTAACTGGCATTGATATCGGTACTGATGGTTTAGTGCGGGCAACATACAGTAATGGTACCTCAGAGCCATTATCACGTATTGCTATGGTAAATTTTGCTAATGAGCAAGGTTTAACACAAGTGGGCAGTACCGGCTGGAAAGAGAGTATCACTTCAGGGGAAGCACTTGCAGGCGAAGGCGGATCGGGTACCTTTGGTACCATCAACTCATCGGCCTTAGAGCAATCTAATGTTAACTTAACTACAGAGTTGATTGATTTAATTTCAGCTCAACGTAACTTCCAGGCTAACTCTAGGGCGTTAGAGGTTGATAATCAGTTGAACCAGACTATTTTACAAATTCGTTAATTTAATTGACGAATAACCACTAAAAAACCAGATTCTCAACCAGAGATATCTGGTTTTTTTTTAATTTTATTATCTCGCCCACTGTTCATCATACGGTTAATTTTTCTGCTTGATTTTTTTGGCATCGTACTTGCAGTAGTTCAACTATGACTTATTTTATTGGGGAAGTTCATTATGGATAAGATGCTTTATATCGCTATGAGCGGTGCCAAGCAAAACATGCAAGCCTTATCAGTGAATGCTAATAACCTCGCTAACGCCAAAACTACTGGCTTTAAGGCTGATCTAGCGAATGCTAGAGCAATGCAAGCTTTTGGTGAAGGCTTACCTACTCGGGTGTTCTCTATGACCGAGCGAGCAGGCCAAAATTTTGACAGTGGCGCTTTACTTACAACTGGACGCGATCTGGATATTGCGATTCAAGGTCAGGGTTGGTTAACCGTGCAGACTGAAGATGGTAGTGAAGCTTTCACTCGTAATGGTCAGTTAAAGTTAAGTGATAATGGTGCCCTTGAAACGTCAAGTGGTGACTTAGTTATCGGTGAAAATGGTCCTATCTTTTTACCATTACCGGTTAATAATATTAATATTTCTGCTGATGGCACCATTATGGTACAGCCAGAAGGAGCGCCAAGTTCAGTACAAGAAGAAGTTGGACGTATTAAGTTTGTTAACCCAGATAATCGCTTTTTAGAGAAAGGTAACGACGGCTTATTTCGTCGTAAAGATGGCAATATTGAACCGGCTGATGTCTCGGTACAAGTGGCAAGTGGTGCTTTAGAGTCAAGTAATGTCAATCCTATCGGTGAGATGACTGATATGATCGCGCTGCAGCGACAATTTGAAATGCAGCTAAAAATGATGAAAACCGCAGAAGAAATTGATTCAAGTGCATCTTCATTATTACGTGCGTTCTAAATAAATTATTTCGAGGTGATATATGAACCCAGCATTATGGATCAGTAAAACAGGCTTAGATGCGCAAACGAAAGAGATTGCGGTTATTTCTAACAATTTAGCCAATGCGAGTACCGTTGGCTTTAAGAAAAGTCGTGCGGTATTTGAAGATTTACTTTATCAAACAATTAACCAGCCTGGTGGGCGCTCAGCACAAGATACTGAAATGCCATCGGGCTTAATGCTCGGTGCTGGTACTAAAGTGGTGGCAACGCAAAAAATTCATACGCAAGGTGACATGCTTAATACTGATAATGCCTTGGATTTGATGATTCAAGGTGAAGGCATGTTTGAAATTTTAATGCCTGATGGTTCATCTGCTTATTCCCGTAATGGTCAATTTACCATGGACGACGAAGGCAATATAGTAACGCCAGGTGCTGGCTATTTGATGCAGCCACAAATAACCATACCAGAAGACGCTTTAAGCATTATTGTTTCTCAAGATGGTGAAGTTTCTGTGACCTTACAGGGGCAAGCAGAGCCCGCTGTTGTTGGACAAATAAATACCATCAACTTTGTTAACCCGACAGGTTTGCAGCCAATAGGGCAGAACTTATATGTTGAGACCGCAGTCAGTGGTGCGCCACAAGAGGGCGTACCAGGGCTAGAAGGTTATGGCATGATAGTGCAAGGAGCGCTAGAAACGTCGAATGTGAATACCACTGAAGAGCTAGTTAACTTAATTGAAAGTCAGCGGGTGTATGAAATGAATTCAAAAGTTATTTCAGCTGTCGATCAAATGCTTAGCTATATCAATCAACAATTATAAGATTGAGGAGCATATCATGAAAGGCCAACAATCTTCGCTAATATCGACCCTCGTTACTTTGAGCATTGTTACTATGCTGTTCACTGGCTGTGCGAGTGTCGAACAAGCTAAAACATTACCCAATGATCCTGATTTTGCGCCAATTTTACCTGAAATGGAAGATGAACCTTTAGTGCCTACGGGCTCGCTATTTAAAGTAAATTACATTAATAACATTTATTCAGACTCTAAAGCTCATCGCGTCGGCGATATTATCTCCGTCATTTTAAGTGAAAGTACTCAAGCGCAAAAAAATGCTAAAACTGAATTAACGAAAGAAAATAGTGCCACGCTTAGCCCCGTTACTGGTTTTGGTGGTGACACACTGAATTTTAAAAATAAAGCACTGCAATTTGGCTACGACCAATCGTCAGACTTTTCAGGTGACTCAAAGGCTAACCAAGGTAATAGTTTGTCGGGCAATATTTCTGTTCATGTTTTAAGAGTACTACCTAATGGTAACTTGATGATCCGTGGTGAGAAGTGGATGTCATTAAATAATGGTGACGAATATATTCGTTTAACCGGTATTGTACGCTCACAAGATATTAGTTCAGAAAATACCGTCACCTCAAGCAAAGTGGCAAATGCACGCATTCAATATGCGGGTACTGGTACCTTTGCCGATGTACAAGAACAAGGCTGGTTATCTAAATTTTTCAGTAGTTCATGGTGGCCTCTTTAGCGGAATAATATGATGAAAAAATACTTATATAGCTTTTTATGTTTAATGACTTTAGCCGTTATGCCAGAAGTAAATGCACAACGTATTAAAGATTTAGCGGATGTTGCTGGTGTTCGCAGTAACCAGTTAATTGGCTACGGTTTAGTGGTGGGTTTACCGGGCACGGGTGAGCAAAGTCCTTTCACTGAGCAAAGCTTTAAAACCATGCTGAGTAATTTTGGTATCCAAATGCCGGCAAACTTAAAGCCTAAAATTAAAAATGTTGCCGCCGTTGCTGTCCATGCAGAATTGCCCGCGTTTTCAAAACCAGGACAAAAAATTGATGTGACGGTTTCTTCTATGGGCAGTGCACAAAGTTTACGTGGTGGTACCTTAATCCAAACGATATTAATGGGGCTTGATGGTAATGCTTATGCCGTTGCCCAAGGTAGTTTAATTGTCAGTGGTTTAGGTGCAGAAGGATTAGATGGCTCAAAAGTAATTGCTAATACGCCAACGGTTGGTCGGATCGCTAATGGCGCTATGGTGGAACGGGAAGTATTGTCGCCATTTACTTCTGGTGACCATATTACTTTTAATTTACATAATGCCGACTTTACCACGGCAAAGCGCCTGTCAGATACCATTAACAATTTGATTGCCGGATCTGCACGTGCCATTGATGCTGCATCGGTGAAAGTGACAGCACCGAGAGATGCTGCAGATCGTGTTAGCTTTTTATCAACCTTAGAAAATCTAGAGTTTGAACCCGGCTCTCCGGCAGCAAAAATTATTGTTAACTCTCGTACTGGCACTATTGTTATCGGTGCTGATGTTCGTTTACTGCCGGCGGCAATTACCCATGGTGGTATTACGGTAACAATTAATGAACTTGAAAATGTTTCTCAGCCTAATGCCTTCGCAGAAGGAGAGACTGTAGCGACTAACCAATCGATTATTGATGTTAAACAAGATGATTCGCGGATGTTTGTTTTTGATCCCGGAGTTACTTTAGATGCGTTAGTGCGGGCGATTAATCAAGTCGGCGCAGGTCCAGGCGATGTGATGGCGATTTTAGAAGCGCTAGATCAAGCCGGAGCATTACGTGGAGATTTGATCATTATTTAATGATCCTATACTGCTTATGACCACACGTATTGCTGACGCACAAAACTTTTTAGATATTAACGGCTTAAACTCAATTCGCCAAGATGCGAAGTCGGGTGATAAGGCCAGTAAAGAAGCCGCACTAGACCAAGCTGCAAAGCAGTTTGAGGCTATCTTTGTACAAATGTTAATGAAAAGTATGCGTAAAGCACAAGATGTGTTGGAGTCTGATAGTCCGCTAAACTCAGAATCGACAAAATTTTATCGTGATATGCACGATCAGCAAATGTCGCTAGAGCTTTCTAATAATGGCGCACTAGGTCTTTCTGAGCTTATTGTTCGTCAACTTGGTGGTGATAGCGAAAATTTCACCCCTCATTCTATTTTGCGTTCAGATGGTAACCTTGATAGCCGAGCAAATGTTCGTGTTAGTGACTCACCAGCAATTAACAATATTAGTTTAGCCAATAATTCGACAGCAGAGCAGGATGCTAACAACGATCGTCAAACAAATGGCTCAATTGTCGCTCAAACGGCGGCAAACTTGCTCCAAGCCCCCGTTTTTGAACAACCTAAAGATTTTGTGACTGCCTTAATACCAGAGGCAAAACGTGTGCAAGATAAAATTAATGTGCCATTTGAAGTGGTTATTGCTCAAGCAGCATTGGAAACCGGCTGGGGTCAAAAAATTATTAAAACCGATAGCGGTGAAAGCTCTAATAATTTATTTAACATCAAAGCTGATAGTCGCTGGGATGGTGAGCAAACACATAAAGAAACGCTTGAGTTTGAAAATGGCGCAATGGTCAAGAAGCGCGAACCTTTCAGGGTCTATGAATCACTGTCAGAAAGTGTCAATGACTACTTAAAATTATTAACCGGTAGTGAAAGATATCAAGGAGCTTTAGAAAAGTCGACAGATGTGGAGCAATTTTTGCATAACCTACAAAGTGCTGGTTATGCAACCGATCCCAATTACGCTAAAAAGATAATGGGAACCCTTCGGACAGTAACCAGTTTAATAAATAAATAAATTTATCGGTAATTTCACCGTTGAAATTAAGGTTACTGCGGGAGTTTAGGTCATGTCGATTAGTCTATATCAAACTGGTGTTAGTGGTTTATTAGCCGCACAGCAGCAGTTAGCGACAGTTGGTAACAATATAGCCAATGTAAACACTGAAGGTTACAATCGCCAGAGAGCAGAGCAAGGTGCTTCTCAAGGGCTTGTAAATGGTGGCAACTATATTGGCGGAGGAACCTATGTTCAAGATATTACTCGCATTTATGATCAATTCTCTCATAAAGAACAGCTACTGAGCCAAAGTAACCTCGGTAATTCTGACGCCCTTAGTATTAATTTAAACCAGCTCAATGAAATCATGACCTTTTCCGGTGATGCCATCGGTGGTTCAATTGATCGATTTTATCAGGCAATGAATGGCATTGCTGATAATCCAAGTGATTTAGGCTTGCGTAATATCGCGTTAAGTCAAGCTGAAATTCTTGCCAGTGACTTCAATACGTTGAATGCTAATTTTGATCAGTTAGAGAAATCTACTAACGGTGAAATTGAGCAAATGGCCAGTAAAATTTCACAAATATCGCAAGAAATAGCGAAAATCAACGAACAAATTCTACAAAATAGTGATTTAACGGTAGCGGGCCAACCAAACGACTTATTAGATAAGCGCGATCAGCTTGTTGGCCAGCTTGGTGAATACACTTCTGTTAATACCATTCAAGATACCAATGGTGTTATGACAGTGATGATAGGTAATGGTGCCACGCTTGTTGCTGGTATTACTCCTTTAACCATCAGTGTGCAAGCGGGTAATCCAGATCCGCTGCAAACACAATTACAGATAAATAGCCGTAATGGTAGCGTTGCTATTGACGGCGGCAAGCTTGGTGGCGCTATTGCTGCGAAAATGGAATATCGTGATGAACATTTACTCGATACACGTAACGAAATCAATCGCTTGGCTATGGTTATTTCAGAAACATTGAACCAAGCGCAGTCGCAAGGCCTTGACTTAGAGGCACAGCAAGGGCGTGAGATATTTACCGATATAAATAGTGCAGGCTTACAAGCTGGACGAGTGTTAAACCATACCACAAACTCGGGAGGTCTAAGTGCGGCTGTTAATATTACCGATGTTTCTTTAGTGCCAGCAGATGAATTTGAAATTAAGTTTGATGGTAGCGACTACCTTATGACTAATAAAACGAGTGGCTCGGTAACTAACTTAGGTGCTGCCGGATCTGGTACTTATAGTACGGGCTTAGGTTTTGAATTTAATGAAGTATCAGGGGCACCAGCTACCGACGATAAATTTACTATTCGTCCGACGGAAAATAGTGCTGCATTAATGAAGGTGACATTAACTGATGGTAAAGGGCTTGCGGCAAGCTCAGCGGTAGGTGCCAATCCCGATGCTAATAATGTTAGTGATGGTGCTGTTAGCATCATCAATGTTACCGATCCGGTAACGGCAAGAGCATACACCGAAGGCAGCAATGCTAAGTTAACTGTTGATGTTTATAAAAATTCATCGGGCACATTCGACTATCGTGTTTATGATGCTGCTAACCCACCACCAGCACCGGTAATAACTTCAGGAAACTTCGCAGCTGGAGCTTCTGTGATAATTGATATGCCACCAGCACCTGCTAGTGCTGCTTTTCAAATTGAAATTTCAGGTGCGCCAGTGGGACAAGGTTCATTAGCTCGTGAAAAATTTACTATTTCCGATGTTTTTGGTCCAGGTAATGGCAGCAATGCTAGTTTTATTTCTGCCACACAAGAACAAGCAATTGTGGGTAACAGTACACAAACATTTAGCCAGAGTTTAGCGATAACCACTGCAGATATTGGCTCTAAAGCCAGTTCAGCAGAGCTTGTTGCTAATACTGCGCAAGCGTTATTTACTCAAGCCTATAACCGCAATCAATCTACTTCAGGGGTCAATTTAGATGAAGAAGCAGCAAATATGATTAAGTTTCAACAAGCTTATCAAGCTTCATCTCGAATTATATCGGTAGCCAATACCATTTTTGATACCTTATTAGCCGCGGTTTAAGAGGAAATATTATGAGAGTTTCAACAGCACAGTTTTATTTCCAGAATAGCCAGCAGTTGACTAATAAGCAATCTAGTGTCAATGAACAAGTCAATTATTTGTCTAGTGGCAAAAGGGTACTTACTGCTAAAGATGACGCTGTAGCTTACGGCACACTTGCCGGTTATAAAAATGAATTGGCCAATATTGATAAATATCAACGCAACATAACCCAAGCAGAAAACCGTAACTCGTTACAAGACATCTCATTTGCAAATGCTGAAGATCTGATGCAAGAGTTAAAACAAGTTTTTATTCAAGCAAATAACGGTACTTTGTCTGATGCTGATCTATCCTCTTTGGCAGATCAAGCAACAAATACTTTGTCGCAATTACTCGATATCGCCAATAGTAAAGATGAAACTGGTGGTTATATTTTTGCTGGTTATCAAACCAATATCGAACCTTTTGCACTTCAAGCTGATAAGAGTGTTAATTATCTGGGAGACAGTGGTGTTAGAGAGCTACAAATAGCAAAAAATGTTTCTGTTGCAACCAATCAACCAGGTGATGTGGCATTTTTTAATATTCCAAATGAAATTGGCGACTTTAGTACCAAGTATGTGACTAACCTTTCAGGATTTAGCGTCAATAATGCGACGATTACCGATCCTAGTAATTATGATCCGGCAACGAACCCTCCCGATTATAAATTTGCTTTTAGCCTACCTAATGATTTAACCGTCACTGATGGTAACGGCACTGTTGTAGTACCAACAACTCCTTATACCGCAGGGCAAACCATTGCCTTTAATGGAATAGAAGTTCAATTAAGTGGCAACCCATTGCCGGGCGATGAGGTTGATATCACACCAGAGCAAAATATTAGTATTTTTGAAAGCATTAAAAATGCTATTAACTGGATGGAAGTCGGCACTGCCCCAACGGATGCAGTTAAACACGGGGTAGAATATGCCGATACGCTAGCGCAGCTTGATCAAGCACTCAATCATATGACTACACGCCGCAGTGATGCTGGCATTCGGTTACAACTGATCGATAGCCAAGAAAGTAATCATGCGGATGCCCAGTTGAACCTCGCGTCTGGAAAATCAAATATTGAAGATTTAGACTTTTCCAAAGCAGTAGCGACCTTTGAACAATCTAAAGTTGCATTACAAGCGGCTCAACAAAGTTTTATTCAAGTAAAAGACTTGAGTTTATTCAATTATATTTAATTAATTTAAAATAAAATAACTTTTGGCACGAGATATGCTTTTATTTGTATGTGTCAAAAAATTTGAATTGTGGTTCCGAAGAAGTGTTGTTATCAGCAATAGAGCCACACCCTAACCTTAGGAGATGATAGCAATGGCTTTAGTCGTAAATAGTAATATCGCATCTTTAAACTCTCAGCGCCAATTGACCCGAGCAACTGACGATCTGAGTACATCATATCAACGCCTGTCCTCAGGTAAACGTATCAATAGTGCAAAAGATGATGCTGCTGGCTTGCAAATTTCAAGTCGACTGACATCACAAGTTAACGGTCTAAATCAAGCGGCACGAAATGCCAATGATGGTATATCATTAGCGCAAACTGCTGAAGGTTCGTTAGATGAATATACTAATATTCTCCAGCGTATGCGAACATTGGCTGTACAATCGTCAAATGGATCAAATACCACTGCAGATAGAGCAGCATTGAATGCTGAAGTAACTGAACTCACTGATGAGCTAGATAGGATAGCAACTGACTCATCTTTTGGTGGCGTATCATTATTAGATGGTAGCTATGCTGTTGGCTTTCAAGTGGGAGCTGATGCCGGTCAAGTTATTTCTATGACCATATCGCAAAACTTTTCATCTACCGTTATTGGCGCAGACGTCACAGTAAGTACTTTTGCCAACGCACAAACAGCAATCACTAATTTAGACTCAGTATTGTCGACGGTGAATAGTACCCGTGCCGATCTCGGTGCGAAACAAAACCGCTTTAGTTCGGTTATTCGAAGTAATACTAATACTGCGGAAAATGTTTCAGCATCGCGCTCACGCATTGAAGATACCGACTATGCTGCTGAATCTGCAAAACTAGCGCGTAGTAGTGTTTTACAACAAGCAGCGAGCTCTATGCTCTCACAGGCGAATCAGCAACCGCAAATAGCTTTATCGTTATTACAATAATCGCGGTAATAAATGCTTATCCTTTAAAAGCCTCTTCGGAGGTTTTTTTTATATGAAAATATAACCATGAGATGATAAAAAACATTTAATGGTATTTTTATATTAATTACATGTACTTATGTGTTTTTTGGGTTGAATTAAGAAAAAAAGTAAAAAAAGATTAAAGTAAATAACCAAGCTACCGATAAAGTTTACAAGAAGCACTTATCGAAACTGAATAATCGCTTCGTAAATTAATAACTTTGACGGGCAATTTGACCCAGGAGCATTATCATGGCTTTAGTCGTAAATAGTAATATCGCATCATTGAATTCACAACGTCAACTTAGTCGTTCTACTGAAGAACTTTCGACTAGTTACCAAAGACTTTCATCTGGTAAACGTATTAACAGCGCGAAAGATGATGCTGCTGGTCTACAAATATCGAGTCGTTTAGCTTCACAAATAAACGGTCTAAATCAAGCAAGTCGTAACTCTAACGATGCTATCTCGCTGGCACAAACTGCTGAGGGTGCGTTAGACGAGTATACTAACACTTTACAACGTATGCGTACCTTAGCGGTACAATCATCAAACGGCTCTAACACTACAGCTGATAGAACGGCACTAAATACTGAGGTTCTTGAATTAACGGATGAATTAACGCGTATTTCTGAGCAAACCTCATTTGGTGGTGTAAACTTACTTGATGGTGATTACAGTGAGCGATTCCAAGTAGGCGCTGATGCTACACAAGTAATTTCTATCACCATTGGTACAAGCTTCTCTGCGACCGATATTGGAGCGGATGTAACAGTAAGTACGTTTGCTAATGCACAATCGGCAATCACAGACTTAGATTCAGTATTAAAAACAGTGAATACAACCCGTGCTGATTTAGGTGCAAAACAAAACCGTTTTAGTTCAGTTATTCGCAGTAACGATAATACGGTAGAAAACTTGTCAGCGTCACGCTCACGTATTGAAGATACTGACTTTGCTTCTGAGTCTGCAAAATTAGCTCGAAACAGTGTATTGCAACAAGCATCAAGCTCTATGTTGGCACAAGCTAACCAACAACCACAAATAGCGTTGTCATTATTATAAGATCTACTATCATTGGTTGAGTTAATACTATAAATAATGAGCGCTCAGTATTGAGGGCTCATTTTTTATTAACACATTTGAAATGTGGTGACTTTAAGGAGAGTTAAGATGTCGTCAAATATGTTCTCATCTGCGAGTATATCATCCGGCTTTGATATTGAACGAACACGCCAAATTAGTAATGATAATACTACCGAAGTTAAGAAAAAAATTGAAAATAATCAATCGTCTTCCGTCGACAATGACGGTGCCTCGGTGCTGTCGCAAGATATCTTACTGAAAAAAATTGAAGAAAGTGCAGAGACAGCAAAAAACGAAAATGCCCCTGAAAGTGCCGAGCAATTAGAGCAAGCGATTGCAATAGTTTCTGATTTTATTAATCAACCACCACGCAATGTTAATTTTACCAAAGATAATGATTCAGGAAAAACTGTCATTAAAGTGATTGATAACGAAAGCAAAGAACTTATTAAGCAGTTTCCATCGGAAGAGTTAATATCTATTGCGCAGAAAATACAAGCATTGCATCAGGAAGTGGGTGAAAAGGCTGGCATACTTCTTGATAAAAGAGTTTAAGCAGTAACGTACAACGTCTCAACAAAAATCTTAGCATTTACCGTGTAAAATACAGTATATTGCTGTTATTAGTTATTAATTATTGGGGAATATTATGAATCTTACATCGTTAGGAGTAGGGTCAGGAATAGATTTAGAGTCTATCGTTACGGCTTTTATCGATGCTGAGGCAGTTCCTCGAGAAATACGTCTGCAAACTAAAGAAGAAGAACTAACCCTGGAGTTATCCGGTGTCGGTAGTTTTAAATCGGCTTTATCCTCTTTCGATAGTATTTTAAATAAACTTGCTAATGCGGACGCATTTAACAAACAAATCCTTTCCAGCAGTACGGAAGCGATTGAGCTAACCAGTAATGGTTTTGCCAGTAACGGTAGTTTTTCTGTTGAAGTAGAAGCCTTAGCGTTGGGAACGCGTCTACAATCGGAAACTTTTACAAGTTCTGCCGATACCGTGGGCACAGGTACCCTAACTTTTGGTGCAGGTGTCGATAGCTTTGATGTTACGGTTGACGCTGCTGACGATCTTTCAGCCATCCGCGATAAAATTAATGAGCAAAGTACTAACTTTGGTGTAACTGCTAATATTATTAATGGTGATAGTGGTTCTTTTTTGGTGTTTAATTCTCAAGTTACTGGCCTAGCCAATAATTTGACAGTAACAACATCGGATGCATCACTGGACGCCATTTCAACAAACAACAGCGTTGAACAGGTAGCACAAGATGCGGTTATTTACATTGACGGCAATAAGGCAACCAGTAGTAGTAATGAATTTAAAAATGTTATCGAAGACGTTACCATTACCGCTAAAACCGTAAATTTAGGTACACCAGCAACGATTAACATCGCGCAAGATGAAGAAAATGGTACGACATTAATTAATGAATTTGTAGATGGTTTTAATGCGCTAATGACCAATATTACGGGTCTAGGTGCACCACAGCAAGGGCGTTTAGCTTTTGACCCAAACTTACGCCAGGTAAAGCAACAATTAACCGATATGGTGATTAATAATGTTGCTGGCTTAACGGGTGGTATTGATTCTTTAAGTGATATTGGTATAGATATTACTAAATATGGTACGTTGGAAATTTCTGCCTCTAGCGGTAACTCATTACCAAGCGGCCAAGAACGCTTAGCTAGCGCCTTAGAGAGTAATTTGGCAGAGGTTGGCGCGATATTTGCTTCTACTAATGGTGTTGCGACGAAAATGTCAGAATCTATCAATAATTATATTGGTACTAATGGCACTTTAATTGAGCGCGAAAAATCATTAAACGAGCAACTTAGCGGTATTGAAGGTGAGTACGAAGCGTTAGAGGATTATCTAAGAAATTATGAAGAGACCTTGAGAAAGCGCTTTACCTTTTTAGACAATACCGTAGCGCAATATAATGCAACAGGTTCATTCCTAGATTCAGCTTTAGCGGGGTTAAGCAAAAGTAGTGACTAGCTAGTCATTATTCCCGCTTTTAATCATAGGTAATATTATTAATTGTAACTGGGGGTTAGCCCGATGAGAAAAAATTTACAAACTTATAGAAAAGTTAACATTGAAAGTGGCGTTTTATCTTCAGATCCACATCAACTTATTTTAATGATGTTTGACGGCGCATTAAGGGCAATTGCTGAAGCAAAAGGTGCGATTGAACGAAAAGATTTGGCCAGTAAATCGATCGCTATCACCAAAGCTATTAATATTTTTAGCGCCTTGCGAGAATCTTTGGATAAAGAGTCTGAGCCAAAAATATCGGAAAATTTTGATAATTTATATACCTACTGTATTACGAAGCTAATTGATTTAAGTATTTCTCTAAAAGTAGAGGGTTTAGATGAAATATCAGCCTTTATTAGACCTATCAGAGATGCCTGGTCTCAAATGCCAGAATCGTCTAAGCAAGAAGGTATTAGCTTAATTAAAAATAAAGAGCACAGCCAAGCGCAGTTAGCTGCAGGACGTTAGTGTGCAATATCTGGCACTTTTTCAGTCGATATACGCTTTAACTAAGCAAGCCAGTTTACTGGCTAAGCAAGAAAAGTTAGCATTATGTTTTGAAAAAATAACAGAGCGGCAAGCTTTGTTAGAGAAGTTACAGCGTGTTTTAGAGCAAGAAGGGCTGCTGCTTAGCGACGGTGAGATAAAAAATAACTATATTGAATTAATTAACTTTATTCAATTAGAAGATAATCAGGCCGTGGCCGCATTAGCTGTTCAGCGCAATGAATTAATGGGGCGTGTTAAAAAGCAATCGACGATAAAAAAAGCCATGAATGCCTATCATAATGTCTTGCTTTCCAAATAGAACAGCCGCTTTAGCCTTAGTATTTATTACCTGGCAGTAGAGGCGGTGTATAAATCGGCTGAGTAATGCTAAAGTCGTATTAATTTAGTTATTGGAGCTTATTTTGCCTAATAGTAACGAAGAAAGTAATGATTTATCACATCATGTCAATAGTCTGAAGCAACAACAAGACTTCCTACAAAAAAAACTTGATGCTAAGCAAGCAGTAGAAAATAAACTCCAAGCAATTGCTGATAATTTATCACTGCTAGTCGATGATGAAACAGCCCTAAAATCACGATTTAGCAGTAATATGCAGGCATTTCAAACGCATTTTCCTGATATTTATCAATTTTTCAGTAATTATTCTGTAAAGAAAATTGAAGTTGCTATTCATGAAGGTTTTGCTAATTTGCTCGATACTGAATCTGGCGATGTGATGTATGAATATCCCGCTTATCTTATGACATTAGCGCAAGTACAGGCATATCAAAAATCACCATTATCCTCGAGCTCTAAATTTTATCAGCATGATGAAAAGTTAGGTGACTTCCTGCATTCAAGAAAATTGAACCCTATCGTTGAATTATTACAAAGCCGTGTTGATAGTGATGTTGATAAAACTCAGGAATTACCTAAACACTTAAATGCTTTAGTTATGTTTGGTGTCGGCTTAGGTTATCAACTAGAGCTATTGTTTGACCAACATAGCGTGGGCTCAGTCTATTTGATTGAACCTTGTTTAGATACTTTTTATGCTTCATTACATACCGCAAATTGGCAATATATTCTTGATAGTATGGCTGTTAAAGACGTTAATCTTCATATTTCTCTAGGGCCACAGGAAGAAGAGTTTTTTGATCAACTGTTAAAAGAAACCTATATCAATGGTCGCTATGAAGTAGCGAAGACGCATTTATATATTCATCAAAATTCGGCGGAAATTACGGCCCTGGTTGGACAATACAAAGCGCGATTTTTTGAACTCATTCAAGGTTGGGGATTTTTTGATGATGGCATCATGGCGATGTCTCATTTTCTGAAAAGTTTAGAGAATGGTATTCCAGTACTTAAAAAGAAAGTGCCTTTTGATGTTGATATTGCAACAACACCGGTGATCATTGTCGGTAATGGCCCATCGCTTGACCAACATATTGATTTTATTAAAAAATATAGTGACAAGGCGGTTATTATTAGCTGTGCTTCAGCATTAAGCGCGCTTTATAAGTGCGGTATAGATGTTGATATTCACTGCGAGCAAGAAAGAATTTTCGCGGTGGCAGAAAAAGTTGAGTACTATGCCCCTGCAGACTATATCAAACAATTGACTTTACTGGCTCCGGCTACTCTCCACCCAGCAGTACATGATAAATTCGCACGTAGTATCATGGCACCAAAAGCGAGCGAGCCATCAACATCACTGTTGTTACAAGATCCAATCGCCTGTGAGTTATTTGAAGAAGCCAAACATATAACGCCAACCGTGGCCAATACCGCCCTTGTCATGGCGACCAAGCTTGGCTTTCGACAGTTTTATTTTGTTGGTGTCGACTTAGGCCGAAAAAAAGCCGGTGCGCATCATAGTCAACATAGTTTTTACTATGATGACGAAGGTAAGGATATAAATTTATATCCTGAAATGAATAACGAGTTTATCAATCCCGGTAATTTTTCTGGTGAATTTATTTCAGATCCAATCTTTAACATGTCTAAGTTGAGCTTAGAGCGTTTTATTGCTGAAAATGAGCAGATACGATGTTTTAATCTCAGTGATGGTGTCTTAGTTAACGGAAGTATACCAACGCTACAAAATACGCTTGCTGAAAAGTTAACTATAGCTGCAAATTTAGATAAAAAGTTATTAGTAGATAGAGCCTATAACTTAGCGTCATATCATGATGATGGTGAGCTATATCAACGTTTAGTCGCTGCAGCAGATCTAGATGACTTTGAAGAGCTTTGTCATTGGCTTATTGATGATATCAGTGATGATATTAGTACTATGGCTGAGGCTATTGCGAAAGTGAGAGCGCAATCCCATATTGTTAGAGAAGTGGAAATATCAGGTAAGCGGCACTTGTCATTATTGATCAATGGCAGTATTTTGCATATGCAGGCGACGCTAACTCGCTTATTGTATGAGGCAAAAAGTGAAGATATTGCTTTAAGTGACTTTAACGCAGCATTACAATACTACTTGGAGTTTCTCAATGAAGCTCCTGAGGTGTATCGTCAGCATTATAAAGAGCCGCTTAGCCGTGAAACAGAGCACATGAAAGCCTTACGAAAAGCAAAATAATTGTCTGATAAAGCCCCTCATTAAGGGGCTTTTTATTTAAAGGTAATACAATGAAAGAAACAGTTTTAGTCACAGGTGCTGATGGTTTTATTGGTTCGCATCTAGTCGAAATGCTGGTAAAAAAAGGTTACAAGGTTAAGGCCTTATCACTTTATAACTCGTTTAATTATTGGGGCTGGCTTGAAGATATAAACTGTTTAGATGATATTGAAGTGCTCAATGGTGATATTCGTGACCCTTATTTTTGTCGTCATATCACAAAAAATATCGATACTATTTATCATTTAGCCGCTTTGATCGCCATACCTTATTCATATGTGGCTCCTGAAAGTTATGTTGCCACTAATGTTACCGGCACCTTAAATATCTGTCAGGCGGCAAGAGATAATGGTGTTAGCCGAGTTATTCATACCTCAACCAGTGAGGTTTATGGCACCGCGCAATATGTGCCGATTGATGAAAAGCATCCGTTGCAAGCGCAGTCACCCTATAGCGCATCTAAAATAGGTGCTGATGCAATGGCGATGAGCTATTACAATGCCTTTGAATTACCCTTATCAATTGCTCGACCTTTTAATACTTATGGACCACGTCAATCGGCTCGCGCTATTATTCCAACGATAATTAGTCAAATTGCTAATGGTGAAAAACAAATTAAGTTAGGCGATTTATCACCAACGCGCGATTTCAATTATGTCAGCGATACTTGTGAAGGTTTTATTGCGATAGCAAACTGTAAACAGGCTTTTGGTGAAGTCATCAATATTGGTTCTAATTATGAAATTAGCATGGCTGACACCTTAAATTTAATAAAAAATATTATGGCTAGCGATGTTGAGTTTATCAGCGACCAACAACGTCTCCGACCAGAAAAATCTGAAGTATTTCGACTTTGGTGTGACAATAAAAAAATGACTCGCTTAACAAATTTCACGCCAAAATTATCTCTTGAAGAAGGCTTAAGTAAAACGGTGCAATGGTTTACGCAACCAGAAAATTTAAGTAAATATAAACACAATATTTACAACGTATAACAAGGCTAGGCTGATGAAAAAAATTGCTGTATTTACCGGCACTAGAGCAGAGTACGGTATACTTTTCCCATTGCTAAAAGCCATTAAGGCGCATAGCGAACTTAATTTACAGTTAATGGTAGCTGGCATGCATTTGTCGCCAGAATTTGGTAATTCGGTGACAGACATTGTTAATGATGGTTTTGTCGTTGATGAAAAAATTGAAATGCTGTTATCGTCCAATACCCCGGTTGGTTGCGCGAAAAGCGTCGGCATAGGCATTATTGGTTTCGCTGATAGTTTACAACGATTAACCCCGGATGTTTTAGTGGTGCTAGGTGACCGTTTTGAGGCCCTAGCCGTAGTGCAAACTGCTATGTTACTCAATATACCCGTTGCTCATATTCATGGCGGTGAAATTACTCAGGGAGCAAAAGATGATGCCATTCGTCATGCTATAACAAAACTCTCTACTGTGCATTTTACGGCGAATCAAGCGTATCGTCAGCGTGTTATTCAATTAGGTGAAGCGCCTGACACTGTGCATTGTGTTGGCTCGTTAGGGTTAGAAAATATTACCAAGCACCATACCTTTTTATCAAAAACTGAGCTGCAAGCACAACTAGGTTTTGACCTAGGGGAAAAATATTTTCTGTTAACTTATCACAGTGCGACGTTAGCCGATGAACCGCCCTTAGCTAGCTTTAACGCAATTATTGCGGCGCTCGAAAAATATCCGCATCATCAACTTATTATTACCTATCCAAATGCTGATGATGGTGGCCGTGAAATTATTAAGCAAATTGAGTGTTTAGCAGGACAATTTCCTGAGCGCATTTTAGCCATTCCGACGTTAGGTTTTTTGAAATATTTCTCGGCTGTTAAATATGCAGCGGCCGTCATCGGCAATTCTTCAAGCGGCATTATTGAAGTGCCAGCTTTTAATGTTCCGTCAATTAATATCGGCCAAAGGCAAGCCGGACGTATGGCAGCTAACTCTATTATTCATTGTACTGTACAGCAAAGTGACATTGAACAGGCACTAAAGCGCGTTGATCAAGGGCAAGTTAACTTAAGTGGCGATAACCCTTATGCATTAACAGGTAATAATAACCAACCAGAGCTAACGACTAGCGAGCGCATTGTGCAAGTGCTTGTCGAAGGCACATTCTCGACTCAGAAGTCATTTTACGATTTAGCGCCGTATACCGACAATGCATAGTGAACTATTAAGGTAAACCATGGATAACAAAGTCTTAATTATTGCTGAAGCAGGGGTTAATCATAATGGCGACGAGAGTAAAGCCTTAGCTTTGGTTGATGCTGCAGTATTGGCCGGTGTAGATGTAGTTAAGTTTCAAACGTTTAAAGCTGAGAACTTAGTTACTGCTACCGCAAAGCAGGCAAGCTATCAAAGCAAAAATATCGGTAAAGTTGAATCGCAGTTGCAGATGCTTAAGCGGCTAGAGTTAAGCTTTGGGGCTCATCAGCGAGTTAAAGCCTATTGTGATGCTTGCGGTATCGCTTACCTATCGACGGCATTTGACGATGAAAGCTTAGCTTTCTTGGTTGAAGAATTGAACTTAAAGCAGTTAAAAATACCGTCCGGCGAGCTGACTAATGCGCCTTTTGTCTTGGCGCATGCACTGACCGGATGTCAGCTAATTTTATCCACTGGCATGGCGACATTGAGCGAAGTAAAAAAAGCCCTTGAGGTGATTGCCTTTGGTTTATTACAGTCTCGAGGGAAAATGCTAGCAAGCGCACCAAACAGTGCCGCTTTTAGTCAGGCATTTCATTCTGAACTAGGTCAAAGGTTGCTGCAAGAACAGGTAACTTTACTCCATTGTAGTACGGAATATCCGACTCCAGCGCATCATGTCAATATGCTCGCAATGGATAGTCTCAAAAACGAATTTTTATTAGCGGTGGGGTACTCTGATCATAGTCAAGGGATTACTATTCCTATAGCGACCGTAGCTCGTGGTGCAAAAGTGATTGAAAAACATTTTACTTTAGATCGAAATTTGCCTGGGCCTGATCATCGTGCTTCATTAGAGCCAGATGAACTAAGCGCTATGGTTAAGGCTATTCGAGAGGTAGAAAGTGCCTTTGGCGATGGTATTAAGCAACCAACAGCAACAGAGTGCCAGAACATGGTCGCGGCACGAAAAAGTTTAGTGGCAGCAAGTGATATTAAACAAGGAGACGTGTTTACGAAAGAAAATTTAGCGATAAAACGGCCGGGTAATGGCATGTCGCCGGATAAATACTGGGCTTTGTTGGGCAAGTCGTCAGTAAGGGATTATCAAGCAGGAGATTTACTAACCGAGTGATTGACACTTTTTTTGATTGTCATTTACTCGATAACACTATAAATAGCGCGATAATATGATCATTATCTCGCTATTTCCGTCGTTGAAAGCAGTATGTATAAACGTTAATAGCGCAACTTTAGGCCGCTATTTTACGAAGATTTCTTCAAACATTTTCACTACTCTTTCTACTACATCAGTTTTGACATGTCGATGATCATCACACCATGCGTCTTCTGCACACTGTGTCACCAGTTCATAGCTAGGTAAATAATACATATCGTCATTGTTTTCCACTAGCTGATGAGCTGCAACGAGTAATACCGCTTTTGAATGACTATTAGCGGTGATGATATGATGCTCATCAGCTCGACCCGTGGCTAAAAATGGCACAGGTGAAACGCTGATAATCAGTTTAAAGTCAGGATTATGTTGTTTGATAATGTCAAAAAATGCTTGAATGTTTGCGACATTTTCTTCAACACTGAGTACTTTATGTTGAACGAGCTGAAACATATTCTCTCGTGGATTTCGTGACATAACCGTTCCGTCGTGAAGCTGCCAACATTCGTTTAAGCCTAAGGTCACGACAAAAATTTTACAGCTTAAAAACGATTGTTTAACCGCATCGAGATGTGATTGATAATCGTTTAAATAGGCCTGCTGAGAGCGAAAAAAAACATTTTCTCTATAAGGGTCTAGATAGATTCCATGCTCCGATTCAATCAAAATTTTATCAAAGCTTTTAACGGCGAAAGCTTTTTCAGCCAATTGCTTGAAACTTGGACTATTGAATAAAATGCCATAATTTGCACAAAACTTAGCAATGGAGTCGCCTGGTGTATAACCATCAATCACTAAACCAGACTCAGGGTTATCATTTCTCTCGGTGATGACATAGTTATATCCGTGCTGTTGAAAGTATTTCGATATTTCAAAGGCAAAACAGCTACCGGCCGAGCCGATGGGGGTTTGCATATCCATAATGGGATATTTCTTAACAAATGGCGCTTGTTGGAATCGGCTGCTAGGGTGTTTTTCGTGTATTGGATTTGGCCAAAAAATAGCATGTGGATTCGGTTTGTTTACCGGACTATATTTATCATAACTGGCGACTAAATTTTCTTGATAATGAGCAAGATCCATTAATGCTTGTACTATATTTTTATTAATTTTTACGCTGGGATCGGGATTAAGCTGCGCTTGAATTATTTTTTTACATAGGTGTAGCAGGTCAGTAGCAGTTGCACAGTTAATTAACTTAGCATCTTTTTGATAAATATAATCGTATAGCGCTTGTACAATATCAGGGTTTGAAAATATGCTATTAAGTAGTAATTTAACATGGGTTAATGATTTTATTTCGTTATTTTTCGGAATTTCAATCAGCTCATTTTCATGCGTGTCGGCCTTGAATTTTAATATCGTATTAGCAAACCCTTGGAATTGTTTTGCACCATAACTGGCGACATAATCATTTTCGGCAACTGTTTGCCAGTTTTGTTCACTTTGTAGTACGCAGAAACTTAGCACATAACGAGGGATTTTATTTTTACTGGGTCTAGCTTGATGTGCTACTTGGTTGGGGTTGAAAATAATACTATCGCCAGTATGGGGCTGAACATATTTTGGCGCAAAACTAATGTCAAAATGTTGGCACAACTCACTGAGGTCGGTTACGCGATTTTCTATATTATTTAATATGTAGCCAACGGTTTTTAACTTATCTGTTGTGGCAACATCTAAATATGCTGTATCGCTGCCGTGCTCATCATAATCATTAAGATAGGTCAGTACCTTTAAATGTTTACGTGGACCACCATCTGCATGCCATCTTGTGGAATAGTCTTGCTCTGTTATTTCATCACCTATTTTATATATTGCCCACCAAAAAACACAATACTCACTGTTAAAATAGGAAATGAGTTGTTGATCTAAATCGTCATTGAAAATTTGTGGTAGCAATACTGATAATACGCTGGGATGTTTGATGCCTTCAGGGTTTTGTTCAAATTCTTCGATTAAGCTCTGGCAAAGTTCTTTTGGTAAATGATTTTCAAGTAGATGTATTTGTTCGCTTTTTAATGGTGTTTTAATACATTGCTGTTGACGGGAAAAACTGGCCATGGCCATTTGATCTAATTTTGCATAGTTGTGCTCAACTTCTAAGTGCTGAGCGATCTCAAGGTAAACATTGGGCTGCAAAATATAAGCATTGTTATTGATTAACGTAGGTTTTATTTGTGAGCTATCAAAAATCGACATAAGCTACCTTAGGTTTTAAAATTAGTACAGAACCAAAAATTAGATTGTTGCTATAGCAAATGAAAGCAACTTCTAAGCCAATTGCAATAAGCGTTGGGCAAAGGGCATTACTTGCGAGTAAAAGTAGACTAATAAGGTGATTAGCTTAGGCTGCGCTATAGTAAAGTCAATTTATCGACAGGAATTTGGCATATTTTGTGCAAATGAATAACACTTGCGGTCTTTCGTGAATAAATACCTCAAGCATTTAAGGTTCTTGCTAGTGTTAATAGTGTCTGCAAGGTATGCTTATTGATGTAAAAGCTAATAAATTCATCGTTGTAAGGGCTGAGTTATGAGTTCGAATTGGAAAAATGTCATTTTAGAGCAATCCGCAACTATGGGCCAGGCCATTGAAGCTATAAATGCTGAAGGCTTACGTGTGGCCCTAGTGGTAGACAAAAACTTCTGCTTAGTGGGGGTGATCACCGACGGTGATGTGCGCCGAGCATTGTTAGCCCATAAAGCATTAGATACGCCAGTCACTGAAATAATGAACGCTTCACCAAAAACCGCGCAAGCCAGCAGCACTCGAGCGCAGTTATTGTCAATTATGAAGCGGGCACAAATATTATCGCTGCCAATTGTCGACGCAAAGGGTGTATTGATAAATTTAGAAACCTTACATCATGTAATTGATACGCGCCGACATCAAACCCCTGTTTTTTTAATGGCAGGCGGTTTTGGCAAACGCTTACAGCCGCTAACCGATGCCTGTCCAAAACCCTTACTTAAAGTGGGCGGTAAACCCATTTTAGAAACTATTTTAGAAAGCTTTATTGCCGCCGGTTTTTATGATTTTTACATTTCTACACACTTTATGCCCGATATGATAAAGCAATATTTTGGAGATGGTAGTCAATGGGATGTAAGTATTCAATACATACATGAAAGCTCTCCACTGGGCACCGGTGGCGCATTAAGTTTACTACCGGATAACTTACCTGATATTCCCATTATTATGATGAATGGTGATATTTTAACCAAGGTCGACTTTGAAAACCTCTTAGCTTACCATCAAAAACAAGATGCCATTTGTACTATGTGCGGCACAGAATATGAATTTCAAGTGCCTTATGGCGTCATTGAAAGTGACGGCGAACGTGTCACGTCTATGGTGGAAAAGCCTTGGCAAAAATACTTCATCAATGCCGGCATTTATGTCATTGAGCCAAAATTGATCAAAACCTTAGTGAAAAATACCCGTGTTGATATGCCTAGCTTATTAGAAGCGCAAATGTCAGCGGGTGAAGATGTTGCCATTTTCCCATTACATGAATACTGGTTAGATATCGGTAAGATGAATGATTTTGAACGCGCGCAAAATGATTATGAGCGGGATTTTTAATGATCGACAACAAGCGTATTCTTGCTGTGATTACGGCGCGTGGCGGCAGTAAAGGCTTAAAAGGCAAAAATATTATGCCGTTTGCAGGCAAACCTTTAATTGCTTGGCCAATCGCGGCGGCGCAAGCCTCACAATATGTCGACGAAATTATTGTTTCGACAGACGACCATGCTATAGCAGAGGTGGCGCGCGAGTATAATGCCAATGTACCGTTTATTCGGCCAGCGTATTTAGCTTCAGATCACGCTAGCTCGTTTGATGTAGTTGCTCATTGTCTTGATTACTATACACAGCGTCAGCAAAATTTCGATTATGTCTTATTACTAGAGCCAACCTCACCATTTACCACTGGCAATGATATAGATAAAGCGATTGAACGTTTAGTTTCTGAACATTCGGCCAGCGCAATTGTGGGTATTTGTAAAAATGAAGATGGCCATCCGTCTTTTAACGTCACTATGGCGAAAAATGGCCTGATTGCCGCTTATGAAGATAAGTTCAGTAGCACTCGTCGTCAAGACTTAGCTACTTGTTATCGCTATGAAGGTTCTTTGTATCTTTCTGAAATACCAACGTTATTAAAAGAAAAAAGTTTTTATCACCAAGCCACACTTGGTTATGTTGTGCCTAAATGGCAAGCCATCGAAATTGATGATTTAACCGACTTTATTTGTGCACAAGCGATTATGCACAATTTAGATAAAATAAAAGCTGTTAGAGAGGAATAAAATGTCAGCTAAAAACTTTACTGAGCGCTTACTTAAGGTGATCCCTGGTGGTGCGCATACTTATTCTCGTGGCTTCGATCAATTCCCCGCTAATGCGCCGCAAATTCTACGGAATGGCCAAGGGGCTTATACTTATGATGAACAAGGTAATAAATTTTTAGATTATGGTATGGCGTTAAGAGCGGTGCATTTAGGTTATGCAAACCCTGATATTAATCAAGCGGCGATAGCGCAAATCAATAATGGTAATAATTTAACTCGTGCGTCGTTAATTGAGCTAGAAGCTGCAGAGATACTGGTAGATTTAATTGATTCGGTTGATATGGTTAAATTTACCAAAAATGGCTCTACCGCTGTATCTGCGGCAATAAAACTGGCACGTGCTTATACTGGACGTGAAATGATTGCTCGTTGCGTAGATCATCCTTTTTTCTCCTATGATGACTGGTTTATAGCGTCTACTCCGATAACACGAGGTATACCGGCTAGTACGATCGAGCAAACAAAAACCTTTGAATATAATAATATTACCTCACTGATTGAGTTGATTGATGAATACCCAGAGCGCTTTGCCTGTGTAGTGTTAGAACCAAGTACCATTACTCACCCTTGTGCCTCTAAAACCCATGCAGGTGAAAACTATTTACATGATGTAAAACGCGTATGCCAAAAGCATGGCATAGTTTTTATCCTCGATGAAATGATCACAGGTTTTCGATGGCACCTAAAGGGCGCGCAACATTATTACAATATTGAGGCTGATTTATCTACTTTTGGCAAAGCGATGGCAAATGGTTTTTCGGTGGCGGCTGTTGGTGGTAAGAAAGACATCATGTCTTTGGGCTCAATTGAAGAAGCGGGTAGCGAACGTTTATTTTTGTTATCGACAACGCATGGCGCTGAAATGTCAGGTCTTGGTGCATTTGTCGCAACCATGAAGTATATGAATCAACATCCCGTTATTGAGCATCTTTGGTCATTTGGTCAACAGCTCATCGATTTATTTAATCAGCTAGCTAAATCGTTTGCTATTAACGATTATATTTACTGTTCAGGTATTGCCTGCTCCCCCAGTTATACGACCCTCGATAGCAAAGGACAGCCTTGTTTAGCCATGCGTACGTTGTTTTCACAAGAGATGATCAAAGGCGGTGTATTAATGCCTTGGATCGCATTATCGTATCAGCATGGTGACACCGAGCTGGCGCTAACTAAACAAGCATTAACTTCAGCTTTTAGTGTTTATAAAAAAGCGCTAGAACAAGGTGTTGATAGCTATTTAATTGGTGATGCTATTAAACCTGTTTTTCGCCGTATCAATTAGTTGAATTAGTAGAAGGAGTAAGTCATTTGTTATCAAATAAAGTCATTGTGATCACCGGCGCATGTGGCTATTTAGGCCAGCATTTTTCCCGTGCTGTTGTTGCCAATAATGGTCATGTCATTTTGGCCGATATTAATGCCGACACAGGTCATGAATTTGCACAAGAACTCAATGATATAGCTAAAGCTAGTGACTTAACAGCAAGTGCCGAATTCCAATCAGTCGATATTACCGATATCGAGTCGTTAAAAGCATTAATAAACACATTAACTGACAAATACCAGCGTATTGATGCGATTGTTAACAATGCTTATCCACGTAATAAAAACTACGGCGCTAAATTCTTTGACGTGCAATATGAAGATTTTTGTCAGAATCTTAACATGAACTTGGGTGGTTATTTTTTAGCTGCCCAGCAATTTGCGCAATACTTTCAAAGCCAAGGTCACGGCAATATTATAAATATAGCGTCAATATACGGCGTAGTTGCCCCCAAGTTTGATATTTATCAAGATACCCAGATGACCATGCCGGTTGAATATGCCGCCATAAAATCAGGTCTTATTCATTTAACTAAATATATGGCGAGTTTACTTAAAGGCAATAATATTCGTGTTAATGCTCTTAGCCCTGGCGGTATTCTCGATGGGCAACCGGCACCATTTCTAAAAAAATATAAAGAAAACAGCTTGAATAAAGGTATGCTGCTACCGGAAGATGTTTGTGGTTCATTGCTATATTTACTTAGCGATGCTTCGGAATTTGTTAATGGCCAAAATATCATCGTTGATGATGGTTTTACGCTTTAATATACAAGGTTAAAACAGCATGAAAATGTCACTAACAGAACAAGAACTCAGTCGCTATGTTGCAATTCAGTTAAGTAATTTCTTCCCTGATCAGCAGCAACACTCGATTGATATTGACGATATTATGAATCAGGCACTACAACGCATAAGTTATTGCTTTGGACATATTCATCGTAAGTATTACCAGTCGTTAGATGATAACGGTAAAAGCCAGACATTGTTTAACCACTTAAACAGTGATCATTATGCAAGTTTTTTGTATGTGCTGAGTAATCAAGCATGGCGTGAAAATAAAATAACGCTTGCTGAAAAGTTGTTTTATTTAAACAAAGCGCTGAACGGTTTTGATTGTTTTTATAGTGTTGAATTACCTGAGATATTTATGCTGGTACATCCGGTAGGCACTGTATTAGGCAATGCAAAATACCAAGACTATTTAGTGGTTTATCAAAATGTCACCGTCGGCTCTACGTTAGCAGGAGTCTATCCTGAGTTTGGTAAAGGCTGTATTTTGTATTCAAAAGCGTCAGTGATTGGTAACTGTAATATTGGTGAAAATGTGGTATTTGGGGCTAATTCATTACTGATAAATAGCACTGTTTTACTAAATCAATCCGTTGTAGGACAATACCCCAGACATCGACTTATGGCATCCCAAGTTAATGTCATTAGTGATATCTTTAATGAAGGTAATAGCAGTGAATAAAAATTCTGAAAATATTATCGAAGCTATTAATGAGACTGTTACTTTCATCAGACAAGGGCAGACTGGTTATACTGGCGCAACGTTAAACAAGACTTTTAGGTTATTAGAAGCATTAGCTCAATCATTGCCACAAGGTAAAATTGCAGAATTGGCACCGATACTTGCAGTGATGCATGACGCTCAGCAACGTAAAGACATGGTTTATATTGCAGATATTTTACAATACGAAATAGTTAAAATTATAACGGTTTAGTTTTTTTAATAGAGATACAAATGACAAATGAAGTTTTATCCAAAAATCTGACTATAGTAGGGCGGCGCTTTCCAAAAGTTCGAAAAAAAATAGCAAGTGCAAACCTTGCTTCTATCAATGTGGAAGTTGAGCAAAATACCATCCTAGTCAACGGTATTCAACTCACCAGTAATTACGATCGAATTGATGAGGCAAATTTACAAGCAGAACTTATACCAGAAGAGAGTGCAACGGCGTTTGTTTATGGTGTAGGTTTAGGTGATTTATGTGATGTATTGCTGAAAAGAAAGCAGTTGGGGAAGCTGTATGTCTGTATATTAAATATTGATTTATTTGTTCATGTACTTAACGTCATCGACCATACGCATTGGTTGTCGGATGAACGGGTTATATTACTGTTATCAGAACAGTTGAAAGAGGTATATCAACCGTTTGCTGCCGTGCCTGCTGAACTAGTGCTTGCTGATGAAGAGTCGGCACAAATTAGAGACAGAGTCATTTTAGAGTTAGATCGCGATTTTGTTGGTCGGTTACATCGTAATGACCATCTATGGTTTAAAGAAAGCATCGAAGAAAACAGCGAATATATAGAGAAAGATCCTAGTCTTGATGAATTATCGGTTCCTGTGATTAATGGGGTTTACATAGCAGCAGCAGGTCCAACACTTTCAGAGCATTTTGAATTGTTGCAGAAAAATCAACTTTCAAACACACGTAAAACTTTAATTGCTGTCGACGCTGCTGTTAAACCATTACTAAATAATAATATTATTCCTGATATTGTCGTTAGTGCCGATCGTTCTTCGCGATTAACATTGACAGACGTTGATTTCACGAAATTGAAGCAAACGTCGTTAGTATACTTTCCTCGGATTTCGTTGGAGCTAATAGAGAATTGGCCAAGTGATCGTTATTGCGTATATTCTTTTGGGGAGTTATATAATAATTTGGATAAAAAATATCCTAAAGAAAAGCTTTATATTTCAGGTAGTGTTATCCATCCAGCAATAGATTTAGCTGTTCAAAAGGGGGCAGAAGAAATCATATTATTGGGAGCTGATTTCGGCTTTCCTGATAACCAAACCTATGCCTCGGGACAAGGAATCCAAAACACAGAGCATTATAGCACTTCTTCTGACTGGGTGCTAAACGGTAAAGGTGAGCGAATAGCCACTATGCTAAATTATCGCGGTTACTTAAGAGATTTAGAGCGATATATTATGTCAAAACCGGACGTTAAGTTTGTAAATGGTAGTTTAAAAGGTGCAAAAATAGCGGGAACGGCTTCACTATCAATACCTTAGTCGCAACATTATTAAATACATTTTAAGAGATATGGATTAAGCAATATGATAAATCGAGAGTATTTAAGATCAACTAAACCTGTTTATATATCAAAGTATATCTATCGATTTTTTGTTTTTCAATGGCAGTTACTTGCAACGAACTATAGTGATTGGAAAGAGCGCCGTTCTACCAATTATGTCATTGCTCCACCGGCAAGATTAAGACATCGTGTTCATGGTGGTTTAGACAAAAACTCCTTTTTAGCGTTAGGTCATATCCTTGCTAGCGATATAAAAGAGCTATGTCGTTTAAGTGGTCGTGATCTTTATGATTTTGATCATGTTTTAGATTTTGGCTGCGGTTCTGGTCGAGTTATTAGAAATTTTCAAGATGCTCCTTTTTCATGTAGGTTATATGGAACAGACATAGATAAAGAACTTGTCACCTGGTGTGCAAATAATTTATCTAATATTCAGTGGCAAGTTAATGGCTATCAACCTCCTATGAATTATGCTGATAACTCGTTTGACTTAATTTATGGCATTTCTGTATTTACCCATTTAGACGAAGAATATCAAGATTCTTGGCTTAAAGAGTTAAGACGAATAGCAAAACCCGAAGCGACTATTATTCTATCAGTTCATGGTGATTTTTGTATAAATAGGCTACCTGAAAGTCGTCAAAAAGAAGTAAGAAGTAAAGGCTTCGGTTATATGGAAGGAGCTACTGGTTGGTTAAAGCTAGACAAACTTCCTGACTTTTATCAAACCAGCTTTCATACAGAAGACTATGTTCGTCAGCACTGGACAAAGTACTTTGATATTACTGACTATGTAGTTCGAGGAATAAATAACCATCAAGATGCTGTTATATTAAAAGTTAAAGAGTAATCAACACTTTGAAGTTGTTATTATAATTTAATCTATAGTAAGTCACATAAGGTTTTAATGACAAACTGTTGCTTTTTTAGAGCAGGAAAAATAGGAATGGAAATACAGTTTTGGTAAAACTGTTCGGCGATTGGAAAATCACCCCAAGCAAAACCAAGTTCTTGATAATATGGATGAGTATGTACAGGTATGTAATGTACCTGACAACCTATGCCTGCATCTATTAATAATTGATATAGCTTTGATCTATTGATAGCTTGGTTAGGGTCTATGCGAATAACAAACAAATGCCAAGATGAATAGGTTCGTTCAGGTACTTGTAATAATTTCACAGGTAAATGTGCGAGTGCATCTTTATATTGTTGAGCTTGCTGGTTTCTGATGTGCACTGATGTTTTTAACTTTCTTAACTGACTTAATCCTAGCGCCGCATGAATATCACTCATACGGTAATTAAACCCTAAACTTTGTTGTTCGTAAAACCAAGGTTCAGGATTTTTATTACACATTGATTTGATGTTTTTGTGTATTCCGTGAGATCTAAGGAGTTGACATTTCTCTGCTAGAGGGGCGTTATTAGTGGTGATCATCCCTCCTTCACCACTAGTAATTATTTTTACGGGATGAAAACTAAAAATAGTACAATCACTATACTCACAACAACCAACGGGTTTATTTTTATAACTCCCGCCAATAGCATGTGAAGCATCTTCAATAATTTTAATTTGATAAGGGTGGCAGAGTTCTGCTATAGCCTTCATATCACAACTAATTCCGCTGTAATGAACAACTATGAGTAGCTTAGGTAATTTTTCACTTTCTTTAGCTTCCTGTAGCTTTTTAGCTAAAGCATCGATACAAATGCAACCGGTATCTAGGTTAATATCTACAAAATCAATTGTAGCTCCGCAATATCTTATCGCATTTGCTGAAGCTACAAAGGTTAGAGGTACTGTCCAAGCAATGTCTGTTTCAGAAAGCTCAAGAGCTAAGCAGGCAATATGCAATGCTGCTGTTGCGCTACTTAAAGCAACGGCGTGATTAGCTGTTACATAGTTTGCAATCGCTAATTCAAATGCAGGAATTTTGGAGCCTTGGGTTAAAAAATCGGATTTCAGCGTATCCACAACTGCATTGATATCATCGTCATCTAAAGACTGCCTACCGTATGGGATCATATGTATCTTATTTAAAACGTATATTACCTAATGTAAAACAGATAATACCGATATGAAAAGAATAAATCATGGATTTATATGGATTTATCGCATTATTACTTTTATCATTCTAATAATTAAAGAATTAAATTGAGTAGGTTATATGTTTGATGATAAGAGTATTCTCGTTACTGGTGGCACCGGCTCCTTTGGTCGTCAGTTTATTCAAACATTATTAAAATTATACAAGCCTTCTAGAGTTATTGTTTTTTCTCGGGATGAGTTAAAACAATATGAAATGGCACAAGAATTTACTCACAGCGCTATGCGGTTTTTTATTGGCGATGTACGTGACAAGTCCCGTTTAATTACCGCAATGGTTGATGTTGATTATGTTGTTCATGCTGCAGCACTTAAACATGTACCGGCAGCAGAATACAATCCTATGGAATGCATTAAAACTAATATTATTGGTGGTCAAAATGTAATTGAAGCCGCTATTCAGCAAAAAATTAAACAAGTAGTCGCTCTATCTACTGACAAAGCGGCAAACCCCATCAACCTCTATGGAGCTAGTAAGTTGGCTTCTGATAAGTTATTTGTTGCGGCCAATAATATGGCTGGAAAAAACGGCTCCCGCTTTTCTGTGGTTCGTTATGGCAATGTAGCTGGCTCACGCGGCTCTGTTTTACAATTATTTTCTAAGTTAGCCCAAAAAGGGGAAAATTCTTTTCCAATCACCGATATTCGCATGACCCGATTTTGGCTACCTTTATCTCAAGGTGTCGACTTTGTTTTCAAGGCATTTCAACGTATGCAAGGTGGTGAGATATTTGTGCCTAAGATTCCGTCAATATTTATGACAGACTTGGCAAAATCAATGACCGATAGTGCTGAAATAGATATTATTGGCATAAGACCGGGCGAAAAACTGCATGAACTTATGGTCACTGAAGAAGATAGTCGCCAAACCCTAGAGTTTCATGACCATTTTGTTATCACCCCGGCAATAAAATTTTTTGAATCGGTAAATTATAAGCAAAATAAACTGCATGAAACCGGCCAGGCCGTAGCAGAAGAGTTTGAATATCACTCAGGTAATAACCCTGAATTTCTCACCGTTGAAGAAATTAAAAAACTTAATAAACAAATACTTTAGCGGGAGGTTTTGTGGCTAAAGTTAGTGTTATTGTTCCCAACTATAATCACCAAGCGTTTCTAGAAAAAAGAATAGCGTCTATTCTCGAACAAAGTTATCAAGATTTTGAACTTATATTACTTGATGACTGTAGTAGTGATAACAGCACTGAAATCCTTAGTAAATATGCTAATCATCCGAAAGTAACCCAACTAGAGGTCAATGCAAGTAACAGCGGTTCTACATTTTTACAGTGGCAAAAAGGTGTTAATTACGCACAAGGAGAATATATTTGGCTTGCGGAATCAGATGACTTTGCCGATCCAACATTTCTAGCAAATCTCGTTGAGTCATTAGCCTTGAACCCAAAAGCCATAATGGCTTATAGCCAATCTTACGAGGTTGATGTTCAAGATAATATTATTGGCAGTTATTATCGACATACAGAAGATCTAGATGCGAATTTATGGGCAGATAACTTTTGTTATGCCGGTGACGAGTTTGTACTACGATTTTTATCACAACGTAACTGCATACCTAATGTCAGCGCAATTTTATTCAGGCGAGAAGCCTTCTCCTTATTGGATGAAAATGTTTGCTCATGTCGATATCTCGGTGACTGGCTGTTTTATATTAAGCTGTTACAAGCAAAAGATATTGCCTTTGTAGCGCAACCACTCAATTATTTTAGAACACATATTAATACCACACGTTCTGGAAAGTCGATTGACGATTGGCGCATAACTAAAAATGAATTTGCCAAGGTATACTTAGCCGTTTACCAGCACTTTGCTCTGCCTAAACGACAATATGAACAATTAACCAATAGTACAGCTACAATGGTTGATAATATTATTGCCATTATCCCTACGCTCAATGCCATTTGTCGAAAGGGACAAACCACTGAAATTGCCATTTATGCATCTGGCGCATTAGGGGTTTTTGCTCTGAAAATGATCAATGAGTCGTTTGCAAAACATAAACTAGTGGTGCATTGTTTTATTGATAAAAAAGCCGAAGAAAAACAGTATTTAATTGAAGGTACTCCGGTATTAAGTTTACAGCAGTTTATTGACGATAATATCAACATCCCTATTTTCATTGCCTCAATTAGCTATTATCAAGATATTTTGCTCCAACTTGTGAAAAAAAATCAACAGCATTTAGTTATTAGTCCTTATCAAGGTTACCCCTGATGAAAGCATTTATTGATAAAGTTATTAACACCGAAAAAACACTGCTTTTATTTGATCATGATCTTGGCGGCGGAACAACTAAATATCGCGAAGAAAAAATAGCCACTTTTTTACAACAGGGCTTTGCTGTTTTATTGGTTATATCGACACATCGCTTGCAAGTGCATAGCGTTGTGATGAAGTTTTATCAATGCCAGGCAAAAAAATCAATAATCAGTGAGTCAGAAAAAATTGACGCTTTAGCGCTTTTTGCTGTGTTAGAAAATATAAATTTTCAACAGGTTATCGTTAATTCCTTAGTCAGTTTTAAACCCGCGACGCTATTCGTCAGTGCCGTTGCTAAATATCTACAAGCGCTAGCCAAGGTTAATATTAGTATTGCTTTTCATGACTATTATGCGCTTTGTCCGAGCTTTAATTTATTGAATTATCAATGGCAATATTGTGATGTGCCTGATGAAAAAACATGTAACCATTGTCAAAAGCTTCACCCTATTAACACGCTTAGGGAGCCAAATGCGGAAAATTGGCGAAAAATTTGGGCCGAGCTTTTAGCGCTGGCTGATCAAGTATTAGCATTTTCTCATGCAAGTGAGCGCCTTATCGTTAAAGCCTATCCGAGCTTGAAAAATAAAATTACCGTCGAGCCACATAATATGGCTTATTTTGTCAAAGATAAGATAGATATAACGCCACACAAAGCATGTAATATCGGTGTTGTTGGCAATATGGCACTGCATAAAGGTTCGGGAAAAATATTAGCATTGAGTGACCATATAGCCGTAATAAAGTCATTACATAATATTGTCGTTTTTGGTGAGTTTGAGGCAGGGAAATCACGTGAAAACATTAAGCTGCTAGGTGCATATAGCACCGCAGAGTTATCGTCTTTGATTGAACAAAATAGCATAGATGTTTTTTTCTTCCCCTCTATTTGTCCAGAAACATTTTCCTATGTTGTCGAAGAGTTAATGATATTAGACCTGACAATTGTTTGTTTTGATTTAGGCGCGCAAGCAGAGAAAGTAGCAAGTTATGCAAAAGGCACGGTAATTGAGCTTGATACAAGTATTGATAAAATATTGCAATCGCTAAGCGCCTTTAAGTTAAAAAATGTTTAGCATACTATATTTATGGCACTGATTTTGAATGTATTTAATCAGCGCTATTTGTATCCCTTTTATCTCAAGCAGCAGTGTATAGAAAGACGAAGGATTAGGTATCTGCAAAATGGGTAATATAATTTCATATTTAAAAAGAGAATAAAAATAAATGAAAGCCGTTATATTAGCAGGTGGTTTAGGTACGCGTATTAGCGAAGAATCACATTTAAAACCAAAACCTATGATTGAAATAGGGGGTAAACCTATTCTTTGGCACATTATGAAAACTTACTCCTTGCATGGCATTAATGACTTCATTATTTGCTGTGGTTATAAGGGCTATGTAGTGAAAGAATATTTTGCTAATTATTTTTTGCATATGTCAGACGTAACTTTTGATATGCAAAAAAATAAAATGGAAATTCATTCTAATCATGCTGAGCCTTGGCGAGTAACATTGGTCGATACGGGGTTGGAAACTGGTACCGGCGGACGCTTAAAAAAAATAGAGCATTACCTCGCTGAAGATGAGCATTTTTGCTTTACCTATGGTGATGGCGTAACTGACGCAAATATTAACGACATCATTGCGCACCACTTGTCATCACAACAACTCGCGACTGTTACTGCTATTCAACCGCCGGGCCGATTTGGCGCCCTTAATATTGAGGGTAACAAAATTAGTAACTTTCAAGAAAAACCCCCAGGTGATGATACTTGGGTTAACGGTGGTTATTTCGTTTTGTCAAAAAAAGTATTTAAATATATTGATGATTTTTCAACTATGTGGGAACAGGAGCCTTTGCAAAAATTAGCTGAGGAAGGGGAGTTATCTTGTTTTAAGCATCATGGTTTTTGGTTACCTATGGATACTTTACGTGATAAAAATCAATTAGAAAAGTTGTGGAACAGTGGCCAAGCACCATGGAAAAAGTGGTAATGCAGCAAAATTTTTGGCAAGGAAAAAAAGTACTGGTAACTGGGCATACTGGTTTTAAAGGCAGCTGGTTATGTTTGTGGCTACAAAAGCTTGGTGCTCACGTTACCGGGTTTTCACTGGCGCCACCTACCTCACCGAGCTTATTTCAGCAAGCAGATGTTGCTGAAAACATGGCCAGTATTATTGGTGATATTCGAGACGCTAAACTGTTAAATACCGCACTTGAAAGTTCACAAGCTGAAATAGTATTTCACCTGGCCGCGCAATCGTTAGTTAGAGCTTCTTATCATGATCCGATTGAGACTTACTCTACGAATGTGATGGGCTCGCTTAATCTTTTAGAAGCGGTTAAAAAAACGCCTGATGTCAAGGCGGTTGTCATGGTTTCAACCGATAAATGCTATGAAAATAACGAATCTGTCGAAGGTTATACCGAAGACGATACGCTAGGGGGCTATGATCCCTACAGCAGTAGTAAAGCCTGTTTAGAATTAATGGTCGCGTCTTATCGTCAATCCTTTTTGGCAGATGAGGCTTGTCAGTTAAAGATAGCAACGGCACGAGCCGGTAATGTTATTGGTGGTGGTGATTATGCTCCAGAGCGTTTGATCCCCGATATTCTCAAATCGATTGTTCATCATAGTGATATTGAACTGAGATACCCCAATGCCATAAGACCATGGCAACATGTGTTAGAACCCCTATCAGGATATATGTTATTGGCCCAGAAGTTATTTCAAGGTGATAATTCATATGCCCAAGCGTGGAATTTTGCTCCCAATGATAGCAGTAATCAATCAGTACAATGGGTGGCTAAATATTTATTAACTAAATTAAAAAGTGATGTAAAGTTAACTGTTCATGCCAATAAGCAACCTCATGAAACCACTTGCTTAACGTTAAATTACCAAAAAGCTTATCATCGACTTGGGTGGCAGCCTGCTTGGAATATTAATCAAGCTTTAGATAATGTGGCTTCATGGCATGAAAATCAAATAGATAAAAATCATAGCTCACAGCAATATTGTCTTACGCAAATACAGCAATATTGTCTTGATATGGCGAAAATATCATGAATATTATCACCACCCCGATTAAAGACCTATTAGTGGTTGAAACGGATGCTATTCAAGATAGCAGAGGCAGTTTTTCTCGATTTTTTTGCCCTAAACCATTCTCTGTACTGTTAAAAAATAAGCAAATAGCGCAAGTGAACTGCTCAATAACCAATGAAATTGGTGCGATCAGAGGCCTACATTTTCAACGCTTTCCCGCATTAGAAACTAAATTTGTCCGTTGTATTAAAGGTAAAGTTTTTGATGTAGCTGTCGATTTAAGAAAAAACTCGAGCACATTCTTACATTGGTATGGGCTTGAACTGTCTTCACAGAGTCGAAAAATGATGGTGATACCTGAGGGCTTTGCCCATGGCTTTCAAGTTATTGAAGAAAAAAGTGAAATGCTATATTTACATACTGAATTCTATCAACCAGAGCATGAGGCTGGCCTTTTGTATAATGACCCGACACTGGCGATTAACTGGCCGTTGAGCTGCACCGAGCTTTCAGAGAAAGATAAAAGTTATCCATTAATCGATCAACATTATAGTGGGGCAGGTTAATGAAGTGTCGATATTGCGAACAACAATTGATTCATGTCTTTGTCGATTTAGGTGAAATGCCCCCCTCTAACGCTTATATTTTGCCAGAAAATAGTGATGCACTTGAAGAAAAATATCCGCTCAAGGTCTTCGTTTGTAATAATTGTTGGTTAGTACAGACTCAAGACTTTATTGATGCGGATAAACTGTTTAGCGCAGATTATGCCTACTTTTCATCTGTTTCTACAGGTTGGTTAAAGCACGCTAAAGATTACGTCACGATGATTACGCAACGTTTGTCATTATCAACGAATAGTTTTGTTTTAGAAATAGCATCTAACGATGGTTATTTATTAAGAAACTTTGTTGATGCCGGTATTCCTTGTCTTGGTATTGAACCGACTATTGCCACATCTGAAGCTGCCAGAGCATTAAATATACCTGTAATAAATGACTTCTTTTCTGTGGTAAGCGCTAAGTTATTAACCAAGGAATATCCCAAGGCTGACCTTATTATTGCTAATAATGTATTGGCACACGTGCCTGATATTAAAGATTTTATTAAAGCTTTAGTATTGTCATTGTCGCGTCAAGGCACCATTACCTTAGAGTTTCCACATTTGTTGCAATTGATAGAAAATAATCAGTTTGATACCATTTATCATGAGCACTTCTCATATTTGTCGCTATCAACAGTACATCATATTTGCGCAGCGTTAGGTTTGGCTGTGTATGATGTTGAGCCACTAGAAACCCACGGTGGAAGCTTACGACTTTATCTTAGTCATCAACAAGCTGACTTTAAGGTAACAGATGCCGTGCTTAACATGATGAATGATGAGAAAGAAAAAGGTCTGCAATGTCTTCATTATTATTTAGCCTTTCAACCAAGAATTGAAAAAATTAAACAAGATGTTATCGCTTTTCTTACTGAGCAAAAAAAACGTGGTAAAAGCGTCATGGGTTATGGCGCCGCCGCTAAAGGTAATACGCTATTAAACTATGCGGGAATTACTACTGATCTTTTACCTGTGATATGTGACGCTGCGCCCTCAAAGCAAAATAGGCTAATGCCAGGTAGTCATATTCCTATAAAATCACCTAAGTATTTAGAGCATCGTCAACCGGATTATATTTTTATTTTACCGTGGAATATTAAAGAGGAAGTGACAAGACAACTTTCTTATTTAAATAATGTGAAATTCTTGACGGTGATTCCAGAGCTAAACGTGTTATGACAAAAACAGTACTTGTTACAGGAGCAAACGGCTTTGTCGGCAATCAGGTTGTTAAATCGCTGGTAGAAAAAAACTGTCATGTGAAAGCGGTCGTGCGAAATAATAAAAAAACTATTTTTGCACACACTTCAGTTGAGATTATTTTAACGAATGATTTGTTTCAAGAGTCTGAATTACGGTTATTAAACATACTGAGTGGCGTCGATGTTGTTATCCATTGTGCTTGGTATGTAGAACCCGGAAAGTATTTGTATTCAGAAGAAAATTTCGCTTGTGTCACTGGAACTATTGCGATGGCAAAGGCTGCAATTAAAGCAGGAGTAACTCGTTTTATCGGTTTAGGTACATGTTTTGAATATGATGTTTCTCAAAAATTACTTTCTGTTAAAACGCCTTTGAAACCAAATAGTATTTATGCTGAAGCTAAAGTTGAAACATTTCATCAGCTATCGAAACTTTTTAATGAAACAGCCGTCGACTTTCTATGGTGCCGTCTTTTTTATCTGTTTGGTGAAGGAGAAGACGAACGTCGTTTAGCCGCTTATGTTCATAGTCAGCTGCACAATAATCAAGAAGTAGAATTGAGTGATGGTAAACAAATCCGAGATTTTATTGATGTAAAAGAGGCGGCGATTATGATTGTAGATTTTGCTTTAAGTCATATTTCAGGGGCTAAAAATATTTGCTCAGGTAAAGGCATTACAGTTAGGGCGTTTGTTGAGAAAATTGCTGATGAATATGGAAAAAAAGACTTGCTAAAGTTTGGAGCTAGATTAACTCAAAAGGATGAGCCCCTTTTTATTGTTGGAGTTAATTAGTATGACTCAACGAGAGAACGTTAAAGTTTTATATCAGCTTAATAGTTTACCAGTATTACAAAATAGGGTTTATGACACAAACGCTGAGGCTGTTAATTGTGTCGTTGGAAATATGTGTTTAGTGCAAAACTTAAATACAGGCCTAATTTATAATAATGCTTTTGATAATAAGTTAATACAGTATGATGAACATTACCAAAATGAACAGGCATTGAGTAATGTATTCAGATCTCATCTTGAAGATGTTGCCTCTATTATTATTAATACAATAGGTAAATATGCTTTACTTGAAATAGGTTGTGGTAAAGGCTATTTCTTAGAACATTTATTGAACCAAGGTTTTGATATTATTGGTGTTGACCCTAGTTATCAAGGAAATAACGAGAACATCATCAAACAATATTACTCTAAAGCTTTAAATTTAAGTGCTAAGCATATAATTTTACGTCATGTGCTGGAACATATTCCACATCCCTTTGATTTTTTACAGCAATTAAAGCTTGAAAATGGAGGTGAAGGGAAAATTTATATTGAAGTACCTTGTTTTGATTGGATCATTAAAAATAATGCTTGGTTTGATATTTATTATGAACATGTTAATTATTTCCGTCTAGCGGATTTTTTTCAGCTTTTTGGCTGGATTTATGAGAGTGGAACTTTATTCAAAGGACAATATATTTACGTGGTTGCAGAACTTTCAAGCTTACAAGAGCCTAAGTTTTTAGAAAAAAATGTAGTTAATTATTTAAAATTTAGTCTAAATTTAATGAATACTTCAGATCCTAAACTTTCAATTGATGCAGTCTGGGGTGCATCATCTAAAGGTGTTATTTATTGCTTAATTCAACAAAATAATGACCGAATAGTGGACGTTGTAGTCGATATTAATCCAATGAAGCAAAACAAACACTTGCCGCGAACAGGAATTAAAGTGTCTTCACCAGAGCAAACAATGAAAATGTTAGATGAAAATTCTATTATTTATGTGATGAATTCAAACTATGTTGATGAAATCAAAAATATAACAAAAAACAGATATACGTATGTGAGCATTGAGAATGGATAAGTTTCAAGAAGAAAAATCAAAGAGAATTGAAGAAAATAAAAATAATCATCAATTAATCGCATCAAGCCATCAGTTTATGCTTAGTTCTATTCAGAGTCATTATTCTTATAATTTTTCTTGGTTGGGATTGCCCATAATTCAATATCCACAAGATATGGTAGCTATACAAGAGTTAATATGGGAAATAAAACCTGATTTGATTATTGAAACAGGTATTGCAAGAGGGGGATCTTTAGTTTTAAGTGCATCTATGCTGGCCATGCTTGATTATTGTGATGCAATAAAAACAGGTTGTACTTTTCATCCCAAAGAGTCAAAAAGAAAAGTGGTAGGTATTGATATTGATATTCGTTCACACAATAGAAGCAATATCGATGAACACCCCTTACGGCACCTCATTGAAATGATTGAAGGTTCAAGTATTTCTTCTACAGTAATAGATAGAATTAAGGCATTTTCGGCAGATTATCAGCGCATTTTAGTTTGTTTAGATTCTAATCATACACATGAACATGTATTGGCCGAATTAGAGGCTTATGCGCCGTTGGTTAGTTACAATAGCTATTGTGTTGTCTTTGATGGCATCGTAGATGATTTGCCAGATGAAATATCTGAAAATCGTCCTTGGGGGGTTGGTAACAATCCTAAGACAGCAGTACATCAATACTTAAAGCATCACCCTGAATTTATTATTGATGATAAAATTGACAATAAATTACAAATAACTGTTGCACCAAGTGGTTATCTTAAAAGAGTTAAGTGATGTTAATAATTAGCCCATTTATTTCTATTGTAATACCGACAAGAGATAGGCCTGAATTTGTTAGATATAGTCTGTATTATTTGGCGCAGCAAAGTTTTAAAAATTTTGAAGTCATTGTTGCAGATAACTTTATTAATGCGTCATGTAAAAACGAGTTTGAAGCTTATAAAAATGATAAACGATTTCATTATTTTCAGCCTGAAACTCCTTTGCCAATGGCAGATAATTGGGAGTTTGCGGTTTCTAAAGCAAATGGGCAATATGTTACTGTCATCAGTGAAAAGTATTTGTTTCGAAGTGATGCTTTGGAAGTTTTACATGCCATATTGTTAGACAAACCTGCGGATTTAGTTTCTTGGTGGAATGAAACTGTTACTGTTACTAAGTCAGGTGAAGCAAAGCTCTTAGGGAAATATATACCTAAATTTAAACCTAGAAAAGCAACGTACTTTTCGCCAATAGAAGTATTATCTAAACGCTTTTCTTTTAATAAAACACCGTACTCGAGAAATTTAGGCCCAAAAGAATGTTTAGGGAAAATATATTCCGGTTGTTTTAGTCGGAATCTATTAGACAAAATGAAAGTAAGTTACGGGCGAATATTTCAACCTTTAATGCCTGATATTACTTCTATGACAGCAGCTTTATCATTATTACCAAGGTGCTTAGATTTGGGGCAACCTTTGATGTTGGTTTGTGCTTCACCTGAAATATCAAATGGATTTCAAGCCGTTACAAACACTAAGAAGTTTAAAGATTTTTTTTCAGATTATAATCTCCTAAAATTCCAGCAGAATAAATTACCTCTTGAAGGAATAGGTGTTGCACTTAATAATTTTATAGCGCATGACTTTTTATATTTCCAAAAGCTTAGTGATAATAACGAATTTAAAAAACTATCCATTAACACGAGTAACCTCTTGGTCAGAGTTAAAGAGGATATTGATAGAATAGAATACTGGGATAGTGAGGAAGAAAAATCTGCTACTTACACTGCTTGGCAAGTATTAGTCGATAAATGTAGTAAAAAAAAGCAAAAATATATTTATTATAAACTTAAAAAAAATGATTCAGCTCAACCATCATTAGATGAGATTTCATTTGCTGGTGGACAAGATATTGGTACATATATCGGCTATGTGTCAGCTAAAGAACGAGCTGAGATTAATTGGCTCAAACATCAAGTTTTTAGAATTCAAGGCGAGTATTTGAATTATAATTTACTTGAAGACGCGATGAATTATTATGCTGAATATTATCAGGAAAGTGCTAAGTTACTAAAAATATAATGAATTTTAGTGTTTATTTTAAAAATAGTGATATTAATAAATGAAGTTTATAAATTTATGTGGATTTGGCCTTTCTGGCTGCACTTCTCAAGTTGATTTTTTATTAAATTATCAATCTGTAAAAGGTGTTCTGTCTCCGTCTGAGAGAGATTTAGATATGTTATGTGCGCCATGTAATGAATTTGGTTTACTCAAATGTAATCATTCTTTTGGTGGTCTATTAATAAAAAAATTAAAAGGTGATGTTGATAATTTTGACAAAAAAGTACTCTGTGAATCAATAAAGGGGCTTTTAAGTACTAAATTTGAAGGTTTGAGCTATGGTGAAATATTACACCTTAACAATCGAGTCCTATTGGCTAAAGAGTATGGAGGAGAATATTATCATGCTGTTGATAAATCAGTAGGATCACTTCCTGATAATCTGCTTAATTTACCTTTATTGGAAATCATTGAGTACTTAAAAGAAGCTGTTGCGATTTGGTGCAAAGAAGTTGCTATTATTCAAAACAGTCTAGACTCAACTATTGATGTTCTTGTTTTTAAAAATGATCCCCCTGGGGTGTTTCCATTACTATCCACATTGATTCCTGATGGTCTAACTTCAGCAATATTGAGAGATCCTCGCGATGTCACATTTGATTTTAATCGTTGTTATCAAAAAGAAAATACAATTGAAAATGTTGAATGGCATTGTAGGCACTTTAACTGGCACATAGATAACGCAAGACAACAAATAGAAAAGTACTTTGATTTAATTGTTAATCATTATTTTGTACATGACTTTGAGAGTTTTGTTCAATCACCAAGTCATAGAGATAAATACCTTGGTAAAATGTGTGGTCGTCGCGATAAGGTGCATGAATATTTTAATCCTGAAAAATCAATTAAAAATATCGGAATTTACAAAGAACAGCCTAAAGAATTAGTAGATATTATTGAGAAGCAATCAATGCAAAAGTATCTTGGTTTTAGAATGTTTTTAGAAGATCGAGGTTTATTTTTATCTTAAAAAATATCAGTTGTTCATACAGGCACACATTGTGCGTAATTATATTTATTTAGAGTAGTGACGAAAAGTATGCAGTGTTTAGTAAAAAGTTATATTGATAATTTGATAGCTTTATTAACAAAAGTTGATACAACGTATATTTATCAAATAATTGACGCTTTAGATAAGTGTCATGATAAACAGGCAACGGTTTATATCATGGGTAATGGAGGTAGTGCCGCTACGGCGTCTCATATGGCCAATGATTTGTCTGTAGGTCTTAAGTTAAGAGAAATTAGAAATTTTAATGTACAAAGTTTGTCTGATAATACTCCTGTATGCACGGCCATAGCTAATGATATTGGTTATGAAAATGTTTTCTATGCGCAACTTAAAAATAAGTTGCAACCGGATGATTTAGTTATTGCATTATCTTGCAGTGGCAATTCTGAAAATATTGTAAAAGCCTCACAATACACAAAAAAAATAGGGGCAACTTTAGTTGGAATGACGGGTTTTGACGGCGGGGAATTGAAAAAAATAAGCGATATTAGCTTTCATGTTAATACTGACAATGGTGAATATGGTCTAGTTGAAGATGTGCACATGATCTTAGATCATATTATCTACAGCTATTATATTGCGCAAAAACCTGAGAATAAAACCAATTATACAATGAGGTAACATGATTAAATTTGCTATTGCCGGCTTTGGAAAAATGGGAAAAATTCGAGAAGCTTCAATTATAGAAAATGCAAACACTTGTCTTGTTGCCGCTTATGAAAGTGGTGAATATGACCCTGTCACTAAAGCCGTTATCAAATGCTCATCGTTTGATGAATTACTAGAGCAAGATATTGATGCACTATTTGTATGTGCCTTTAATAATGTCGCTGCGCAATATACGATCAAAGCGCTTAATAAAGGTATTCATGTTTTTTGTGAAAAGCCACCAGCACGAGATTGTCAGGAACTTGCGTTAGTACTCAAAGCTGAAGAGGAAAGTGGCTTAACCTTAAAATATGGCTTTAATCATCGTCTGCATTACAGTGTCCAACAAGCTAAAAAAATTATAGATTCCGGTGAAATGGGGAAACCACTATGGATAAGAGGAGTATATGGCAAAGCAGGAAGTATTGATTATCATAAAAATTGGCGTAATTATAAGCAATACTCTTCAGGTGGGATCTTGATGGATCAAGGTATCCACATGCTTGATTTATTTCATTTTTTGTTAGATAGAAAGTTTGACGTTATTTCTAGTCAACTATCAACGTCCTTTTGGGATATCGAGGTTGAGGATAATGCTTTTGTTACGCTGCAGAGTGATCAATTAATTGCTACGCTACATTCAAGTGCAACGCAATGGCGTCATAAATTTTTACTTGAGATGTGCTTTGAAAATGGTTTTATTAATTTGGATGGTATCCTCTCTGACTCAAGGAGTTACGCGCCTGAAACTTTAGTGCTAGCAAAGCGTGAATTTGAAGATATTACCTTTGCGATGGGCAAACCCGTGGAAAATGTAATTTGGTTTGAAAATGATGATAGTTGGAAGCTCGAGCTAGAGGAGTTTATTACAGCATTACAAAGTGGTAAGCCTGTAGTAAACGGCACTAGCCAAGATGCTTTTAATGTACTGAGTCTTGTCGAAAACATTTACCAACAAAGTGGTTTTTATCATGAAGCGTAATAAAAGGGTGTTGCTGACAGGCGCCAGCAGAGGAATTGGCAAAGCCACTTATGAATTACTTACTCAGCAATACGACGTTATTGCGCCAACTCGCTCGATGTTAGACCTTGCAAGACCTGAAAGTATTGCTGATTTCTTTGGTCAAGACGCAGCCTATGACGTTGTGATCAATTGTGCGGGAATTAACATCATTAAACCGACAAAAGATATTGTTTACGAAGATATTAAACTACTTAACGCGGTAAATCTTGAAAGTCCACTGTTGATTATTCAGCAATGCTTGCCACACATGCAAGGCCAACAATGGGGACGAGTTATTAATATTAGTTCAATTTGGGGACAAATATCGAAGGCACAAAGAACCTTATATAGCGGTAGCAAATTTGGCCTTATTGGTTATACCAAAGCTTTGGCTAAAGAGTTTGCCAGCCAAAATATTTTGGTTAATGCTATTTGCCCAGGCTTTACTAATACTGAATTAACAGCACAAAGTTTAAGTCAAGATGAATTAACAGAAATAGTTGCTACTATTCCTGCTAATCGCCTTGCTGAACCAAATGAAATAGCAAAGCTAGTCAAATTTATGATTTCAGATGATAACTCATATATGACCGGTGAAGCCGTTACGATTGATGGCGGGTTTTTATCATGAAATCATTGGCAATAGCATCAAAAATTCATGATTATAACGTGAGTTTTATTGATGATTTGACGCCTTTAATTAATTTAATAAAAGATGAAAAAACGGTGTTTGTTTGTGACAAAAACTTGCAACAACATTTCGTTGAATTAAATAATATTCCTGCAGAGCGTTGTTACTTTATTGACGCAATTGAGGAAAACAAAAATATAGACTCCGTTTTGGAGCTTTATCGTTTTTTACTCGGATTTCCGTTTAAGCGAAATCTGCATCTGGTTAGCATTGGGGGAGGGATCATCCAAGATATTTCTGGATTTGTCGCGTCAACCTTATATCGTGGCATTCATTGGAGTTTTTTTCCTACGACATTATTAGCTCAAGCTGATAGCTGTGTAGGTAGTAAAACATCACTGAATTTTGATCACTACAAAAATATACTGGGTAGCTTTTATCCACCTCATCAAATTTTTATTTGTGGAAATTTTTTAGCAACGTTAGCTGAAGATGACATTAATAGCGGTATTGGCGAAATCGTCAAATTTTTGATGTTGGATGATATTAATACTGTCTCAGTGGATAGAATTGCTCAATTAGCGGAAGAGTTAAAGCATAATAAGCAATATTTGCCCGCAATATATCAATCACTGGCCGTAAAACAGTCTTATATAAAACAAGATGAATTTGATTTAGGTAAACGCAATTTATTTAATTATGGTCATTGTTTTGGTCATGCTCTTGAGGCAAGCTCGCACTATAAAGTTCCTCACGGTATCGCAGTTATCATCGGCATGGTGTTTGCTAATACCGTTAGCTTGTTGCGTGGAAGTATTTCTAAAGAATTTTATCAGCATATTAACCAAAGGCTTTACTTTCCTTATATTTCGGTTAATTTATTAGTGTCATACTTTGACCAGGAAGCGCTGCTGCTGGCACTGAAAAGTGATAAGAAGCGCATCGGTGATGATTTGGTCATGATAATGTTGAATAACGAACAATTTGGAGCGGAAAAAGTAACTAACTTAACCGTCCTCGAATTTGAAAGAGCTCATCATTATTTCCTTACACAAATGCAAAAATTTATATCAAAATGAAAATTGCTGTCACTTCAAAAGCCTTCGCAAAAAACGAAGCGTTAATTAGTTTATTATCCACCCACTTTCCAAGCTATAAATTGAATCATGCCGGTAAATTATTATCCGAAAACGAATTTATTGAATTTCTTGCCGATTGTGACGGAGTAATATTGGCAATGGAGCAGTTATCAGAACAAGTCATATCTAGGGTACCTCATATCAAAGCGGTGGCTAAGTTTGGTGTGGGAACCGATAATATTGACTTTGCTGCATGTGAAAAAGCCCGATTACCTGTATTTTTATCTCAAGGAGTAAATAAGCAGTCTGTGGCTGAAATGGTTATTGGCTTTGCTCTCATGTTATTGAGAAACCTTTATTTAACGAGTTGTAATCTCTCGCAAGGTAAATGGCAAAAAGAAGGCGGTGTTAGCCTCTATCATAAAACCATTGGCATCATTGGTTTTGGACATATAGGTTCAGAAGTTGCGAGATTACTTAAGCCTTTTTCATGTCGTATTCTAGTGCACGATATCGTAGATAAATCTGATCTATGTGCAAGGCTAAATGCCGAACAAGTGCCGTTAGAGCAATTGATCGAACAAGCGGATGTAATTTCGTTGCATACCCCGCTTACAGTCACAACCAATAATTTAGTGAATTCTCTCTTTTTACAAAAAATGAAACGCAGTGCTATTTTGATCAATACTGCTCGCGGAGAAGTTGTTGATTTAGAAGCTTTAAAGTTAGCATTACAAAATAAAACAATTGCAGGAGCGGCAATCGATGTATATCGCGAGGAGCCACCGCAAGATCTTGAATTGCTGTCTTTACCAACATTAATTCCAACACCACATATTGGAGGTAACTCAGCAGAAGCAACCTATGCGATGGGAGAGGCAGCCATATTGGCATTGGTAAATTTTTTTGGAGCCGTTGATGATAAATAATCAAACCAAGGTTGCGCTAATCACAGGCGCGGAACAAGGTATTGGTAAAGCTATTCGAGATAAATTCCTTGCTGAAGGGTTTATTGTTTATGGCACAACAAGAAAAAGTACATCGCAACGGATAGAGCGATATCATCCGTTGGTTTTAGATTTAACCGATGCGCTTTCGATAACTGAGTTTACTCGTAATATTGATCAATTAGCACGGCTTGATGTTTTTATAAATAATGCTGGTGTTTATCAACCTGAGCATTCGACAAAGCTTACAGCACAAGCAATTGAAAACACGTTGGCAATCAACTTAACCGCGCCAATGAAAATTTTGCCAACAATATTAAATAAAATGGCTAAAAGCGAGCAAGGTAAAATATTATTGATAAGTTCTATTGCAGCAACGGTATCAAAAGAAAATGCTAGTGCATATGGCGCAAGCAAGGCGGGCTTGTTAGCTTTATCTCGTACATTAGCATTGGAACATGCCGCAGCAGGGATTTTAGTGAATACATTGTCACCAGGGCCAACGCATACCCCTATGGTCGACAGGTTATTGGATGAGAATGCTAGGTTTGAAATCGCACAAAACATTCCATTAGGACGCTTAGCCAACACTGACGAAATTGCCGAAGTAGCATATTTTTTATGTTCTAACAAAAATTCATATATCACAGGTCAAAACATCATTGCTGATGGTGGGTTTACTTGTAAGTAGTATTTAATAGGTTAAATAATGAAAAGAAAAATAATAGCGATGATCCCTGCCAGGCTAGGTAGTAAACGTATTCACCAGAAAAATTTACGTTTAATAGGGGATAGACCTTTAATTAGTTATGTCACGGAAACAGTCGTCAATTCTGCTGCTTTTGATGAAGTATATATTAACTCTGAAGCTGACATTTTTGCTGAAATAGCAGAAGAATATGGCGCTAAGTTTTTTAAAAGGCCGGAAAACTTAGCGCAAGACTCAACAAATAATGATGAATTCTTACAACAATTTTGCCAATCAATTGATGGTGACATTGTCGTTCAAATATTACCGACCTCACCATTTATCACGACCGAAGAAATTCAGGCATTTGTTACAAAAATGCTCGAAGACGAATTAGATACACTTGTTTCTACGGTTGAGCACCAAATAGCTTGTGTAAAAGACGGTCATCCGCTGAATTTTAGTAAATTAGAGCCTCATATATCGTCACAAGATATGCAGCCCGTTGCCTCTTATGCCACAGCATTAATGGCGTGGCGTAAAGCTAGTTTTATTGAACATATGGAACGCTTAGGTTTTGGTTACCATGGTGCGGACGGAAAAACTGCTTATTTTCCGTTGAAGGGGTTTTCTACGATAGATATTGATAATGAAGTAGATTTTCGTTTAGCTGAATCAGTAGCTTTTCATCTTAAAAATAAACAACAAGACTCACCTGCTCGCTTTTATCAAACGAAAGTTGATAAATTTGACGAAGCTGATGTGCCTTCTATTTTAAAAATTGATGGTATTGATATAAGTGATTTTGAACATGAAAATCTACCATTAACTAATCTTAAAAATATAATCTCAAGTATGGATAATAGCCGGTCGTGGTGCTACCGGTTAGTCAATTCCGAAAGTAATAGTGCAACATTGATATCGCAATTACCAGGTGAGGGCAATCGACGTCATTACCACCCTGATTGGAATGAATGGTGGTATATTGTTGATGGTGAATGGCAATGGGATATAGAAGACATAAAGCTCGTAGTAAAAAAAGGTGATATTGTGTATATCGAAAAGAATAAATGGCACAAAATTACTGCAATCGGTGATAAACCGGCTATCAGGTTGGCGGTTAGTCGGGCTGATGTGATTCATAGTTATGAGAATAAGGGTTAACTATTTTTCATTTTAAGTGGTTTAATTGTGAAAATTAGCCGCTTAAATGGCTCTGTTTCATTGATGAATTATACAGCTGAAATAGAGCAGCTCCTTAAGGGCATTTTTGGGCAGAAGAATATAATCACGTAGTATTAGCAATAAGCTTGCTTTATAAATACTAAATTATGAATGACTATTTCTTTTGCTATTGATGAAAATATTTTATATTTTATATTTTATATTTTATATTTTTAAATAAATAATTAACTATGTTTCGTCATTTTTTCTAATAAATTAATACCATCCCAAAGATGATTAAATGTCAGTGCCTGTCCTAAGTTAACTACCCGTTTACACTGTTTATTATTTAACGCTAACAACTCATTTTCGCAAATACCATAAGTACTGACCGTTTGTAGTTTTTCATCAAATGGTAATTCGCTTAAGTCACTTATATTTTGCATTAATAACAGGCCATTCCCATTATGATTGGCTATTAATACAGGTGTGATAGTGTCGAATTCAATAGTTGCTATTTGTTTATGTGAGTGATTGCTAACTATCGATTTATCATTTTCTAATAGTAGCTCTTGTAAGTTTATTTGCCGCTCAGATTGCTCTGTTAAGGTAAATTTTTGTTGGTGTTGCTCTAGCTGACTTATGAGTTCATTCTTAAATTGCTGCTGTATAGCGGTGTTGGTGTTCAGCCAAAACAAGGCTTTTGGTGATGAACAGGCTTGTTGGTGAAATGGTAAAAAGTCGGCGATAAATTGTTTAGCTAAATTATTTAAGTCGTCTGCTGCGACTAAGTGCATGACAGCAATTGAAAATCGAGTGGGAAAACAAACTTGCTGCTCTACAGGGGCTATTTTATTTATTGTTTCGATGGCTAAGTCACCGCCCCATATAATGCGAAAATCACTCCATTGGCTTAAGGATTTAGTTAATGCCAGGTTATTAGCGTTGTACTCAACAATTGAGATCATTTGAGAAAATAGCGGTGAGTTGTTTTTTGCTATAAAGGTTTTTAATAGCGTGATCAGTAAGCGACAAATGTCGCCACTGCGCTCACTAATACGGACAACATTAGTATTACCCGACAATACCGAGAGCAGTAATGAGTAAAAAAATACTGTATCAACATTGGCGGGCGCAATATGAAAAACATTACCTATGGCATGGCGTTTATTGTCAGGTGATAAGCTTATGTAATCTTGCTTAATTTTCTCTAAATTAGCTTTACGACACCAAAAGGCGAGGGCGACTAACTCAGGTTGCTGTTTGCTTTGCCTATTATTTAATAAAAATGTTGAAAATAAGCTTACTTCGTCAATTAACGCACTATGCCATGGCACAGGTAAGTTTGCTTTTTGCTCAGCGGCTTTGATATGCCATTGGGGATTGTCGACTGAATCTAGCGTATTTGCATGGTTAATATTAATATCTGTATTATTACTCGTGCTTGGTAAGGTGTCACTACAACCTCTTATTTGTGCTTTGGGTACACGGCCATGAACATGAAAATATTTACCTTTTCGGCCACATGGGCAAGTATCTTCACCAATAATTATGCCTAAGTCTTCGGTGAGCAAAGCATGCCCAGGATAACTTTGGGCAATAATTGAATTTACCTGAATGAGCCCTTGCTCGCCATGGTCAGCAATAGTTAAATCGCTGGCTCTGCGTGTAATAACATCGGCCCAAATAGGCGTATGTAAATAGCCATGCTCACATTCTATATGAATAGTGCCGGTTTGTTCGACCATACCATAATAGTCGTGAATACTTACCTGACCGAGCTGTTGTGTTATTTGTGCTTTAAAGACCTTATTGCTAACGGCCTGTGCTTGTAGCTTTTTCCAACCGCCACCATGAAATAAGCTAGCATGTGAAAACTGAGCAGTAATATTTTTTTGTTTTAGCACATCAATAAAGTATTGCCAAACAATATAGGTAAAACCAAATATGAGTACTGGCGTTTGTTGATATTTATCGAAAAAATCTACGACTGCTTGCGTATTTAGGCTCAAATCTTCGTTCAGTGCATAGCAGTGGTCACGCCCAAACATAGCAAAACCACGAATGCCTGCCGCTCTAGCTGTCATGGCATTAGGTTGTTTTAAGGTGGCTGAAGTATCAATAATTAACATAGGTCTGCGGGCTTTACCTAACCAATGCTGTAATATTTTAACTAATGTCGTACTTTGCAGTTGCGCTGTTTGGGCGTCTAGTACTATTTGGGAGTTTTGTCCACTCGTACCAGAAGAATGCAATGTTCTGAAAATATCTTTTTCTGCAATACTTGCTAATAAATACTCTTTAAAATGACGTGCAGCGAAAGGCGGAATGTCATTGATATGATTAATGGCTAAATTTGGATAATGAGCATTAATAAAGCGTGCGTATAATAGACAGTGTTCACGATGATAGTTGGTTAACGCTAACAGCTTTTCAGCCAATATTGTTTGCTTATCGCTATGTGAATATTGATAAATCGCTAGGTCTGTCAAGGCAGTGTTTTTTTCTGTTGGCGCATTCATATTATTGACTCAGTGCCATATAGTCGACTTTACCATTAGATTTTCTCGGCAATAGCGCTCGACAGTTAAGGTTTATATATCGGCGATTAATATGACAAAAATCAGCGATGTCTTGTTGCAACTTTTCAATATTTAGTGATTGCTTAGTATCTGGTTCAGCGTCAGAGTCAACATAGTACAAGGTCAACATATCATCAGTATTGCTGATGGCGAAGTCAATAGACGTAGTCGCCCTGATATGTCTTTCAACTTCATCTAAACTAATACGCTTGCCCATGATTTTAACTATCCGTTTAATACGGCCGACTAACTTATAATCTCCGTCATTATCAACAACGGCTAAGTCACCGGTGTGTAACCAATCAATTTCCTCATACGTTGCTAAGCTATTAACATTTTCGGCATAACCGATAAATACATTGCCACCTCGATAACAAAGTTCGCCAACGGTATTGCTCAGGGTCACGTGCTGATTCTGTTTATTGATGATAGCCAACTCGCCATGTGGTATAACTTGACCTATATAACCACTTTTTGTCGCAACTTTTTTCGGCGGTAAGTAAGCAATACGGGCACATGCTTCGGTTTGCCCGTACATTAAAAATAACGCTTTATTATTCTCTTGGCACCAATTATTGACGCTTTGACAAGTGGCTTCTGATAACTGTCCGCCAGCTTGTGCCATATATTGCACTGAAGCTAGTGGTAAGCGCTTAAGCTGTAACTTAGTTAATAACTCAAAACTAAAAGGTACACCATAAAATGAGCTAGGTTGGTGGTCTTTATAGATTTGCCACAAGCTTTTATCTATCGGTGAGGCTTGGGTTAATACGATTTTCGCCCCAACAGCTAAGTGGGTGTGTAATATCGATAAACCAAAACTGTAGTGTAACGGTAGGGTGGTTACTACACAGTCGGTTGATTTTATTGGTAAGTATTGGCATATCGACTGGGTGTTTACGGTTAAATTATGATAACTCAGTTTCACTAATTTAGCCGATCCCGTTGAGCCACTGGTGGATAATAATAGTGCTAATGAAGCGTGCAGGGCTACAGGTTTTTCGTTAAGTAGAGTGATCTCTTGTTGCTCAATGAGGTAGTTAACTTGGTATTGATTCAGTATTTTTTGATGACGGTTCTGTACCGTGTTATTTGCTTGATCGGTGTTTTTTTCTATCAGTAAAACTACATGTTTTGCCCGCAGTAAAGCAAGGTAGCTGATCAGAAAATTGAGATTATTATGAGCCACCAATGCAACGAGTTGGCGTGTTGCTGGTAAACGCTCAATTAAAGCGTCAATACGTTGATTTAGCTCACTATAAGTGATTTCTAGCTTATTGTCGGCATCAATAATACTATTGGTGTGTGTGGCCAGATTGGCTGACCAAAATACAGCCGTTAAGTCGCTCACTTGATTAATACCTTGTACTTGCGTATTTATAACCATGGCTTATAAAGTTAAACCGGCATCAACAGCGAGAATATGCCCGGTAATATAACTTGCTTGCTCGCTCGCTAAAAATCCGATGGCTTTTGCGACATCGTTTGAACAGCCTAAGCGCTTTAATGATGTAGCTTGTACTAACGTTTCCCGCTGTTCTGGCGTATAACTGGCAACAAGGTCTGTATCAATAAAACCGGGGGCAACGGCATTTACGCGAATATTATGGACACCAAGTTCTTTGGACATACTTTTTACCATACCATGTAAGCCAGATTTCGCCGCGCTATAGAGTATTTGGCCTATCGCACCTTGATCTGCAACAACCGAGCTAACAAACACCATTGCGCATTCATTGTTGCTTTGTTTATTGCGTAGCATTAATCGACTACTCAGCTGTGCCAATAACAAGCTTGATTTTAAATGTAAGTTAAATTGTTGATCGATATCTGATGCTCTTAAGGTGGTTAGTGAGCCTTGAGTAAGAGAGCCGGCACAATGTATTAGGCAAGTCAGCTGTGAGAGTGATTTATTAACTTGTTGCATAAGGGGTTTAATGCTTGTGCTGTCGGTTAAGTCGGCGCAGTAATAATAACAGTCTATCTGATAATTGGCTTTTAATTCATCATGCAAAGAGATAAGTCGTGTTTCATCGCGACCGTGTAAAAACACTTGCCAGCCACGTTCGGCAAACCAGTGAGCACAGGCTTGTCCTATACCGCCACTTGCGCCCGTTATTAATACACCTTTTGCCATAATTTCTCTTATTGTTGTTAGATTAAAGTCATCAGCAGGGTTGTTATTAGCGGTGACTTTTTAAGTGTGACCGTTACTTACTGTTCGTTAAATGATATATCATACTTTGCTAAAATTTCTTGCGCTTTGCTATAAGAGCTCATGTCAATAATATCATCGGTATCAAGCATAACATCGAAACTATTCTCTAATTCAGCAATCAATATCATATGACCTGTAGAGTCCCATTTCGGGTGCTTGGCATAATTAAGTGATGTATTTATCTCATGTTCAGGAATTTCTAATGCCGTCGCAAATGCTTGTTTAAGTTTATTAATTGACACGTTTTTTTCCTCTGGCTAAAAATTGCTTTAATGATTGGCTTTTTGTTTCATAGTCTTTAGCAGACAATGAAATAGCTAAAAATTCATTTTCGCTCTGATGGCGGTTTTGCTGCGAATTTTTAGACGTTAAAGTGTAGCCAAGTTGTTGATTATATTTAAGTGCAGCACTATTGTCTGCTTTTACTTTTGAGCTAAGCTTTTTAATACCGAGCTGCTCAAAAGCATAATCATTGATAGCCAAAGATGGCGCAAAAGCGAGAATGTTCTGACGATATTTCTCTTCGCCAATATATAAACCAACTTCGCCATGTTGAGATCTTTCTAGAGCTAAGCCATCGTGGCAGCTGATATTAATGGCTCCTATTGGCAGCTCTCGATAATAAATGACAAAATGTTGTTGATCTTGTCGTTTGGCTAATCCCGAAAACCAGCGTTGATGTTCAGCGCGGCTAATGACTTGCTGATTGATCATATACTGACGAACGTTGGCTTGGTTGCGCCATTGATATAATAGCACCTGATTATCAGCATTAACCGGCACTAGTTTGACGCTATAGCCGTTGATAATTGGTGCTGTAGATAATAATTTACTCGCTGCTAAAGTATTAACCGTAGGATCAGTGAAAGTTAGTCTCTTAGTTTTATTCTTCATATCCTAATGACTCTTTTGTACTACCTGTTGATTGATTTTTGCAATATCGGCGTGTTGGTGTAAAAAATCAATAATTTCAGCCGCTGTTGCATCAATAATTGCTTCTGGATATTGCGCCATGAGTGCTTCAATCAGCGCCAAATCGTCAGCTTCATCTACACAGAGGCGCAATGCGCTAGTATTCGATGTTTCGGTGGAACTTTCTGTCAATTCACTGGCGTTCAGTTTTATTGATAAGAGTGGATATTGTTCAGCGTTTTGATAAAGAAAAGGCGTTACGTGCTCAAGCTGATAGCTGGTTTCGGCCATTTGAGCGGCTTGGCTAAGCGCGGACATAGAAAAAACCTCTGCGTCAAAACCTCGAGCACAACTTGTAATGTCAATGTTACTGATACCGTTTATATTTTCTTTAATATGGCGGATGATTAATTGATCAATTAAGGTCGGATCAATGAGTGGGCAGTCACTGGTCAAACGCACGATTAAATCATCGGGCTGGGCATTAAATGCCTTAGCGGCATCGAAATATCTTTTTAAAACATTATGCTCGTCACCGTAATAACACTCCAACGACTTTTCTCGTGCGGGGTTAACAAAAGCCAGCTGAAAAAAGTGTTTAAAGGCCGCGATTAATATTTTATCTTGTGGCGCTGTGGTGGTGGCAATAATGTGCAGGTGTATTTTTTTGGATTGCTGTACGCGTTCACAGTGCCATTGCAGTAATGATTTACCTTGCACCACTTTCAGTATTTTACCTGGCAGTCGTGTTGAGCCCATGCGTGCTTGGCTAATACAAAAAACCTTCATTACAATGTCCCTTGTACGCGGTTCGCAGGGCTAAAGTCGGTAATATATTCTGTTTTTAAGGCACTTCCTGCATTTAAATCACAGCTTGCCGTGCGAGTAAGTACGTGGTCTAAATAGCGAGGATGTAGCCCTAATCCTGGACGCACTGATTTAATGTTTTGCGTGGTAAATTTTTCGCCTGCTTTTATATCTTGCGCAATATAAAGCGAGCGTCTGAAGGCATGATTGCTTTGTTCACTCTGTTTCAGTTTGTAATCAACCCGTCCTAATACCGACCAGGTGTCTTTTATATCCGTCACGAGTTGTGAAAATTGGGCCGGCGACAGTGAAAATTTTGCGTCGACACTATTATCATTCTCGTGCAAGGTAAAGTGTTTCTCGATAATACGCGCACCCAACGCAACGGCTGTGATGGCGGTTGTATTAGTAAGTGAGTGATCACTTAACCCTATAGGTAAATTATATTGCCGTGTTAAATCTGCAATGGTTTGTAAATTACAATCCGTTAATGGCGCAGGATAGCCACTGACACAATGTAAGATCGCTAAATCTCTGCCACCACCGTCATAGATTGCTTGTGCCGCTTCTGCAATTTCAGCTGCTGTGGCCATACCTGTCGACATAATAATCGGTTTACCTGTCGATGCAGCATATTTTAAAAGTGCAATGTCGGTAATTTCAAAAGAGGCAATTTTGTAAGCAGGGCAGCCTAAATCTTCTAATAGATCGATAGCGGTAGGGTCAAAAGGTGATGAAAATAAGGTGATATTATGCTGCTGTGCACGTTTAAATAACTCACTATGCCATTCCCATGGCGTATGGGCTTCTTGGTAAAGCTCGAATAACGTTCGGCCCTGCCAAAGGCCATCCGTTAAACAAAACTCGGGACCATTATGATCAAGCGTAATGGTATCAGGGCGATATGTTTGAATCTTAATTGCGTCAACACCGCTAGCTGCTGCCGCATCAATTAATTGTAGTGCGCGTTGAATGTCACCTTGATGATTGCCTGATAGCTCAGCAATCACGTAAGGGGAATGATTTGAACCAATGGTTCTTTTGTTAATAGAGAACTCAGCGTTAAATAAGTTGTTTGGCATTTTAGCGTCTTAATTTGTTGATTATTGAAACAATACGGTCTGCACCTTGTCCATCAAAATGATTGAATAGATTGTCAGCCATGTCTTGGCGTTGTTCAGTTGCTAGCCATAACGTTGTAGCAGCCTGCAATATAGATACCAGAGGTTTATTACTGCTGGGCTCAGCACAATCAAAGGCTAAAAAACCGAGATTAAACATCGGGGAGTTCATTGCAGATAGTTGATTTTTACTGACGCAAAGACCAACACTTGGTGTGCCTAAGGTGGCAAGTTCATATAAGGTGCCGCCGGCGGCAGTAATCGCCATTTTAGCCTCTGCCATTAACGGCGCCATGTTGGTGACGTTTTTATGCAAACGACAATTTTTATGCTGTTTGATTAATGCTAGCAAAGCTACCTCATCGGCATGATTCATATTGGCAATAACAATGTCTAATGGCAACCTTGGGTCATAACTCAGTAAAGCTTGTGTAATAGGATAGGTAAAATTAGCGACATCAGAGCCTCCCATCGTAATCATCAACCGTGTTCTTGCTTGCTTGTTTTTTAATAAATGGCGCTGCGTTTGAAATTCAGCACGAATGAGCCTGAATTTAGCACCCAGTAAAAGTGTTGGCTGACTTGAACGAGCATGATAGTCCTGCGCTGTTGCATCATCAGCAGCATTAATAATGATATCAGCAACAATTAATTCATTATCAGTATTGTCATCGAAAACAACAATATCGGCAGTACAGTTTGTTAGGTTATGCTTTTCAGTGAGGGTTAAATGGTAGTCATCAATGACCAGTAATGATGCATTATAAGCTTGCACATAATGGTTGATTGAACGGGTACCAAGTTGTTGACAGGCAAAATTGCTATTCAATAATTGCTGCTTAATATTTACCGTCATTTGCTGATAAATAAAGCTCACATGATAAGAATTTTTCTTTAATGCTTGTGCTAAGGCAAGCTGACGTAAAACATGACCATTACCTATGCTAGGCGAACTGTTTGCATAAATTAATACTACTGAGTGAGGTTGAATAGAAGCGCTGTTTTTCATAGTGTTAGAAAGTAACATAGATGACGGCTAGAGTTAATAAACTTAGAGATATTGTTTAACTCAATTATCTATGATGCTTTGTTAGTAAGTCAATAATATGACGTGCAAGTGTCAATTTTTTGTTGATTAATCACAATAGCAAGTTAATATAGCTAATATATATGATTTTAAGTGGTTTATCAGGACATTAAGTTGTTAGGGCAAAAAATGCAAGGGCAAAAACATATTTTAGTCGTCGATAATGACGCGGCAAGACGCCAACAAATAGAAACTGTTTTAGCCTTTGTTGGCGAGCATTATCATGTTTTTTCTGAAGTTGACATTGATAAGAATTTAGCTGAAATACCGAATATTCTGATGATAATTTTATGTGGTGATATTTCATCCAAGTTACAAGGAATTATTAAAGCACGGCCAACCTATCCATTTGTTTATCACGATATACTTGATAAAAAACAAATTAATGGTTATGTCAATGTCATTGGTGAACTAACCCGACCTTTAAATTATGCGCAATTAACTGAACTCGTGCATCATAGTCACCAATATCACAATAATTTGCCTACTAAGCGTGATGTTAATCGTCCAAACTCATTATTTCGTTCTTTAGTGGGCATCAGTGCTCCGATGCAACAAGTGCGCTTTTTAATTGAACAAGTAGCAAGTACGGCAGCGAGTGTATTGATCTTAGGTGAGTCTGGTACAGGTAAAGAGGTGGTTGCACGTAATATTCATAACCACTCTGATCGACATAAAGGGCCATTTGTACCGGTCAACTGTGGCGCTATTCCTGCTGAGCTGCTAGAAAGTGAGTTGTTTGGTCATGAGAAAGGTGCTTTTACCGGGGCTATTTCTACCCGTAAAGGTCGCTTTGAAATGGCGGAAGGCGGCACACTGTTTCTCGATGAGATTGGTGATATGCCGCAACCTATGCAAGTAAAACTGCTTCGTGTCTTGCAAGAGCGAACTTTTGAACGGGTGGGCGGGGCTAAAAGTATCAAAGCCAATGTGCGTATTATTGCTGCAACACATCAGCATTTAGAAGAGATGATTAAAAGCAATCAATTTCGTGAAGATCTTTATTATCGCTTAAATGTTTTCCCGATCGAAACACCAGCGCTAAGAGAGCGAAAAGAAGATATTCCGTTATTGTTACAAGAACTTATTTCAAGATTTAGCGCTGAGCAAGGTCAATCTGTACGTTTTACTGATAAAGCGATTGAATCATTACAGGAACACTTTTGGGCCGGTAATGTTCGTGAGTTGTCTAACTTAATTGAACGCATGATTATTATGTATGGTGAACAAGTGGTTAATGTCGGGCAACTACCGCTAAAATATCAACATTTAGATGTAGATGATTTTCAACCGGAATACCCAGAAGAATTGCAAGAACGTGAAGCGATTAATGCATTATTTTCAGGTTTTGATTACGATGATGAAGACGATACAACAGCGCACAATAGCGAACAAGATACAGCAGCGAATACTGAAGGTAAAACTGTCGATGTTTTGCCTAGTGATGGTCTTAATTTAAAAGAATACCTAGCTGAGCTAGAAGTATCATTGATTAAGCAAGCGCTTGATAAAAATGATTGGGTTGTTGCTCGCTCTGCTGAACTTTTAGGCATGCGTCGCACCACTTTAGTGGAAAAAATGCGTAAATATAACTTACAAAAGTAAGCGCTAAATTAGAGCATTATTAAGAGAATATCGCTATTGCAGATTGTATTTTTGTCAATGGCGTTATACCAAGTCTATTAAGTTTAACTATCCGTCATCCTCTTGCGATATCCTAACGCTTAACGAGCGTCAGCCATTTTATTGACAGCAAAGTTACAGGTTGGAAGTTGCCTTTAACCATTGAATAATATAGCTTTAATTGATTGGCATAGTTCATGCTTTATCCGAGTGTACTTCTTTACTCGGGTGAAATTATTATGGCACTTGCCTATTCGACATCGACCAACTCTTCATCAGCTAGTCCAGTGCTGAATCGTGTATTAACTTCATTTGATGAGGTTAGTTTAAAACATGAGCAAACTAATCGATTAGAACGTGAAAATTACGCGGGTGAATTGGCCTTCTTACGTCAACAAAATAAACAACTACAACACGTTATTGATGTTATGCCGACAGGAATGATCATGCTTAACGGTGATGGCATTGTGGTGAAAATTAATGATACTGCACGATTACTGCTTGATGAGCCTATTTTAGGACAACCTTGGTTTGATGTCATTAAGCGGTCTTTCAAACCTAGAGCTGATGATTGGCATGAGGTTTCTCTTAATGATGGTCGTCGCGTTAAATTAGAAATTACCGCCTTAGGTGATCAACCCGGACAGTTGATCATGATCACTGATTTAACCGAAACCCGTTTATTACAAGACAAATTGGGACAATTACAACGTCTTTCATCTTTAGGGCGTATGGTCTCTAAATTGGCACATCAAATTCGTACTCCCTTATCTGCAGCAATGTTGTATGGTGCAAATTTACGTAATAAAAAATTAACTGATGATGCGCGAGTGAGCTTTCAAGACAAGTTAATGTTGCGTTTGCATGACTTAGAACAACAAGTAAATGATATGTTACTGTTTGCTAAAAGTGGCAAGCAAGCGGTGGTTGAACCCTTGAATATCAATCAACTTATTGAAGGGGCAAAACAAGCAATTGAGCCGCAAGTTAATCAACTGGGGGCAAAAGTTAATTTAAATCTTTGTCCGCAAGGTTGTGAAGTGCTAGGTAATGCGACAGCATTATCAGGGGCGATTCAAAATCTTATTCACAATAGCTTATCGGTGATTAAAACGGCTGCGGTTATTGATATCAGTGCCTATTGTCACGGTGAATATGCTTATATCAGCGTACGTGATAACGGCCCCGGTATTAGCGCTGAACTTGCCGATAAAATATTTGAACCTTTTTATACCTCAAGAAGCCAGGGCACAGGTCTAGGACTTGCTGTAGTAAAGTCAGTTACTAATGCCCATCAAGGCGAAGTAAGCTTGTTGAGTAAACCCGGTGAAGGTGCACATTTTTGTATGAAAATACCTAAACTTATCAGTAAGAAAAATGATGCTGTGCCAAGTCAGAAAGACAGCGAACAAGTTTTGTCAAAGGAGTTAACTAATGACCACCAGTAAAATCATGGTAGTAGAAGATGATGCCGGACTAAGAGAGGCACTTGTTGATACTTTGTTATTGGCAGGCTATGAATGTTTAGCTGTTGATTCAGGTGAAGAGGCATTAATTTCGCTAAAATCACATAGTGTTGATTTGGTGGTAAGTGATGTTCAAATGGGTGGTATGTCAGGACTTTCTTTATTAAAAAGTATTCGTAACAACTATCCCAAATTACCGGTATTGATCATGACAGCTTACGGTACTATTGATGATGCAGTACAAGCTATGCAAGACGGTGCCTGTAATTATATGGCGAAGCCGTTTGCACCAGAAGTTTTGCTCAACATGGTGAATCAATATGTGCCATTACAAGTTAATGACGGTACTGATCCTGTGGTTGCTGATGTGCAAAGTATTGAATTGCTGAATTTAGCAAAAAAAGTTGCTAATACTGAGGCTTCCGTCATGGTATTAGGACCAAGCGGTTCAGGTAAGGAAGTACTTGCACAATATATTCATAATTACTCGCCGCGAAGCCAAGCGCCATTTGTTGCCATTAACTGTGCTGCTATTCCTGAAAATATGTTGGAAGCAACGTTATTTGGTTATGAAAAAGGTGCCTTTACAGGTGCTATACAAGCCTGTCCAGGCAAGTTTGAACAAGCGCAGGGCGGTACTATTTTATTAGATGAAATTACTGAAATGGACTTGGGCTTACAAGCAAAAATATTGCGAGTATTACAAGAGCGAGAAGTCGAACGTTTAGGTGGTCGTAAAACCATTAGCTTAGATGTTCGGGTCATCGCCACGAGTAACCGAGACCTAAAAGATGCTGTGCAGGAGGGTATTTTTAGAGAAGATTTATACTATCGATTAAATGTCTTTCCATTGACTTGGTTACCGCTAAATGAACGTCGAGGTGATATCTTACCTTTGGCTAAGCATCTAATTTCACGAATTTGTCAAAAAGATGGTAATATTATTCCTGAATTTACTGCCGCAGCGCGCAGTAAATTACTGGCTTATGATTGGCCTGGCAATGTTCGAGAATTAGATAATGTAATACAGCGAGCACTGATCTTACAAAGCGATCGTTGTATTGATGCTAATGATTTGTTGATTGATGACTTTCAGCCAGCTAAAGTGCACAGTGAAGCACTAGAGCCAAGTAAAGATGATAAGCTAGGCAGTGAGCTGAAATTACAAGAGCATCAAATTATATTAGATACCTTACATGCGTGTCGAGGCAGTCGAAAAGATGTTGCTGAGCGTTTAGGTATCAGCCCACGCACATTGCGCTATAAAATTGCTCGTATGAGAGATAGCGGCATACAAATCCCATTGTAATTTGATGGTTTAAATAGCTTTAAGTCATGATTGAAACAATAAAAAGCAACCTAGATTAGGTTGCTTTTTTTATTGTTATTACCTTATAATTTCAACCTTTGTGATTGATTATTAATATTATATTTTATTTTTAGTGATTTGGCCTTGTTAGTCAATTACTCATCCTCTTCGCCTTGGCACTATGCTTGCTTAATCCTTAGTAATATTAAGTAACAAGAAATTGACGCAAGCGAGTTAGCCATGGATATTAAAACCAATTCTCTGTACGCCCAAATGCAAAGCATGTCGATGGAAGCGATGGGAAATCGATTACCCATCGGTGATGAAAGTGGCATGGGCACACCGGCTGTTAGTAAAACCGGTAGCGATTTTGGCAGCTTATTAAAAGATGCAGTAAATAATGTTAATGAAATACAACAAGAAGCCGGACAGAAGAAAAAGGCATTTGAAATGGGCGATCGCAGCGTTACATTAGCTGATACCATGATAGCTTCGTCCAAAGCAGGTATTGTTTTTGATGCCACAGTGCAAGTACGAAACAAGTTTGTTGAAGCGTATAAAGACATTATGAGTATGCCAGTATAGCTGTTCAGCTATTAATACCTTTGGTATAAGTTGATATTTAAAAGAATAAAGCACCAGTGATGCGGAGAGAGTAAGTGGCAGATTCAACAGACAACACAAATTTAATGCTAACGGATGGTAATAACGATCTGGTTGCTAATGATGGCGCCGACGGTGTTGTTGGTGAACAAAAATCAGGTCTAGCCGGTGCTATGGGCAATGTCGATTTTTTACGCCAGATTACCATAGTCATGGCGCTAGCTATCTGTTTAGCTATTGCCATTTTTGTCATCATGTGGGCTAACCAACCGGAATATCGTTTTTTAACTAAACTGCCAACTGAACAATTGATCAAAACCATGGACTTTCTTGACAGCAACAAAGTTGAATATCGTCAAGAAAATAACACCATATCTGTACAAAGTGACGAGTATCAAAGTGTCAAGATCATGCTCGCGCGTGAAGGCTTAAGTGAAGGGCCATCAGAAGGTAGCGAAATTCTGATGCAAGATATGGGCTTTGGTGTTAGTCAACGCCTTGAAAGCGAACGCTTAAAGCACTCCAGAGAACAGCAATTAGCCCGTACCATTGAACAATTACAAACTATCGCAAGAGCCCGTGTTTTATTGGCGATTCCGCGTGATAATGTTTTTGCTAAGCGTGAAAAAAATCCATCAGCAACAGTGGTACTAACTCTACGCCGTGGTCGTTTGCTTTCGGAAGAAGAAGTGGACTCTGTGGTTGATATTGTTGCATCAGCAGTGCAGAGCCTTGATCCTAACCGTGTGACGGTTACCGATCAAAATGGCCGTTTACTTAATTCTGGCTCGCAAAATTCGGTTTCTTCACGTTCACGTAAAGAATTTGAAATCGAGCAGAAACGTGAAAAAGAATATATGGATAAAATTGATTCAATTTTAATTCCTGTGATTGGTTTAGGCAATTATACCGCACAAGTCGATGTCGCGATGGACTTTACCAATAGCGAAGAAACTCAACGTCGTTATAATTCAGATTTACCTGCTTTACGCAGTGAAATGAAAGTAGAAGATAACACCATTGGTGGTTTGCTGGGTGGTATTCCTGGTGCATTAAGTAACCAGCCACCACTTGATAGTAATATTCCTGAAGATGCAACCGGTAATGCCCAGCAACAAGCTATGCCCGGTCGTAAACACATTGAGTCAACACGTAATTATGAACTTGATGAAGCGATCAGTTATACCAAACAGCAAACAGGGGTTATTCATCGCATTAGTGTCTCTGTTGCTTTAGATTATTTACCTGGTACTAATGCCGAAGGTGAGCCCGTACCAGCGCCACGCTCAGTGCAAGAAATGGCTAATATTCGTCGCTTACTGCAAGGCAGTATTGGTTTCGATTTACAACGTGGTGATTCACTGGAAGTTGTTACTTTACCGTTTTCACGCCCTGATATTATCGATGTTGAAAAACTACCAATATGGCAAGAACCTTGGTTCCTAAAACTGTTAAAGCTTATTATGGGTGCGGTGGTTATTATTGTACTGATTTTAGCTGTAGTACGTCCGATGTTGAAACGTCTAATTTACCCTGATCAAACGCCGAATGATTATGGCGATAAGTCGCTTGATAGTCATATTGACTTGGGCGATGAGACTATGGATATGCTAACATCTGATTTCGATGCCGGCGCGGTTGGCTTCGCTCCAGATGGTAGTTTACAATTACCTGATTTACACCGTGATGAAGATGTCTTAAAAGCTGTCCGAGCGTTAGTTGCTAATGAGCCAGAATTATCGTCGCAAGTAGTTAAAAGTTGGTTGAACGAAGATGAGTGATGAAAACCAAGACCTAGCAGAAGTACAGTCATCCGCTGGCTTTGATGTTAATAAACTTGATGGTGGTGAAAAAGCCGCAATTTTATTATTGAGCCTATCAGAAGAAGATGCTGCGCAAATATTAAAACACTTAGAGCCGAAGCAAGTGCAAAAAGTGGGTATGATCATGGCCGGTATGGAAGATTTTACTCAGCAAAAAATTACTGCAGTGCATAAGTTGTTTATTAACGAAATTCAAAACTTTTCTACTATTGGTTTCCAAAGTGAAGAATTTGTTCGTAAAGCCTTAACTGCGGCGTTGGGTGAAGATAAAGCTGGTAACCTTATTGACCAAATTGTTATGGGGGGCGGTGCTAAAGGTCTTGATTCTTTAAAATGGATGGACTCTAAGCAAGTAGCCAATATTATCCGTAACGAGCATCCGCAAATTCAAACTATTGTTTTATCTTATCTAGAGCCTGAACAATCGGCAGAAATAATGACCCAATTTGCTGATAAAGTGCGTTTAGACTTAATGATGCGTATTGCTAACTTAGAAGAAGTTCAGCCGGCAGCATTACAAGAATTAAATGAGATCATGGAGAAACAGTTTGCTGGTCAAGCTGGTGCACAAGCTGCGAAAATGGGCGGCTTAAAAGCAGCAGCAGATATTATGAACTACCTAGACACTAATGTTGAAGGTATGTTGATGGATTCAATTCGTGAGCATGATGAAGAAATGAGTCAACAAATTCAAGACTTAATGTTTGTCTTTGAAAACCTTGCTGATGTTGATGATAGAGGTATTCAAGCTATTTTGAGAGAAGTTCAACAAGATGCTCTCATGAAAGCGATTAAAGGTACTGATGAGGCCTTGAAAGAAAAAATTATGAGCAACATGTCTAAACGTGCGGCAGAAATGTTAGCCGATGATCTTGAAGCTATGGGCCCTGTTCGCATTAGTGAAGTCGAAGCGGCACAAAAAGAAATTCTTTCGGTCGCTCGGCGATTATCTGATGCCGGTGAAATTATGCTTGGTGGTGCAGGTGGTGGCGATGAATTCTTATAATAAAATAGCAATGGGCTTTGCATTATGAAAGCGCTTTCTCCTTTGAGTAATGCGGCGATAACGCCAGAAGAAAGTGAACATGTTGATAGCTGGACTGTCCCGAATGTGGAGTCTAGGGATGTGCAAGATGAGGGTAAAACCAATGCCCTTGGTAAATCACGCAGTTGGCGTTATGAGCCGCCAGAGGAAACCGAAGTTGCTGAGCCGGCGCCGTTAACCGCAGAAGAAATCGAAGAGATTCGTCAAGCTGCATTCGATGAAGGTTTTGAGCAAGGTAAAGCTGATGGTTTTGCCAAAGGATTTGAGGAAGGTAGAGCCAGTGGCCATCAAGAGGGCTTAACCTCAGGCCACGTCGAAGGGATTGAACAAGGTTTAGCACAAGGTAAAGAAACCAGTGAACAACAAATTGCTGCTATGCAATCATTGCTAGAGCAATTACATAAGCCGATGGCGAATGTTGAAAAAAATGTTGAAGCACAGTTATTGCAACTCGTGGTGCAATTAACGCAAGCGGTAACCAAGCATGAAGCTAAAACCAATCCTGATATTTTATTATCGGCGATTGCTGAAGGTGTTAAAGCCTTGCCTGGACATGAATCGCAAATACAAATCCTATTGAATCCACAAGATATTAAATTAGTCGAAGAGCAATTTGGTGCCGGATATATTCAGGCGCAAGGTTGGCAATTACTTGCGGCGCCACAGTTAAGTCGGGGGGGGTGCCAAATTGAAAATAGCACTTCAAATATAGATCTCAGTGTTAAATCGCGTTTGAACGAAGTCTTAGAGTCGTTTTTGCAAGCAGCACTACATCAATAAACTCTCTTTAAGCAGCGTAAAACTTCTATGGTTGATATAAACCGCATTACGGAACGTTTAAAAAACTGTGAAAAACTCATACAGCCACATAATGTCTCGGTTGCAGGGCGCTTAGTGCGTGTGGTCGGCTTAACATTAGAGGCTGTTGGCGTTAAAGCGCCTGTCGGTAGTCAATGTTTAGTGGAAACTTCGCAAGGCGATCTGATTGCCGAAATTGTCGGCTTTTCACAAGATATAACTTTTCTGATGCCTGAGCAAAGCTTGCAAGGTGTATTACCTGGTGCGCGGGTCGTGCCATTATCGACCAAGGCACGTTTACCACTTTCTATGGACTTGTTAGGCAGGGTAATTGATGGTGTTGGTAAACCTCTTGATGGTAAAGGGCCGATCAAAGCGCAAGAAAACTATCAATATGATAGTAAGCCTATTAATCCATTATCGAGACGAGCGATCACTGAGCCACTCGATGTTGGTGTCCGTTCTATTAACAGTTTCTTGACTGTTGGAGTCGGCCAACGTATGGGCTTGTTTGCGGGTTCAGGTGTCGGTAAGAGTGTACTCTTAGGTATGATGACACGAGGCACCAATGCGGATGTGATTGTGGTTGGATTAATCGGTGAACGTGGTCGAGAAGTCAAAGAGTTTATTGAAGAAATTCTTGGTGAAGAAGGTAGAGCACGCTCTGTTGTCGTGGCTGCTCCTGCGGATAATTCAGCACTCATGCGACTTAAAGGTTGTGAAACCGCGGTGCAAATTAGTGAGTATTTTCGTGACCAAGGTTTAAAGGTTTTACTCTTAATTGACTCAATTACTCGCTATGCCCAGGCGCAGCGAGAAATTGCACTGGCAGTAGGTGAACCGCCGGCAACTAAAGGTTATCCACCATCGGTGTTTTCTAAATTACCTCAGCTTGTTGAACGGGCGGGTAATGGTGGTGACGGGCAAGGTTCAATCAGTGCTTTTTTTACGGTGTTAACTGAAGGCGATGATCTACAAGACCCTATTGCCGATGCAGCACGTGCTATTTTAGATGGTCATATTGTGTTATCGCGTAAATTAGCCGATGCGGGGCATTACCCTGCGGTTGATATTGAAGGTTCAATTAGCCGTGTTATGCCAATGGTGACCAGTGAAGAACATCAACAACTTGCTCGACAATTACGTCAAGTTTATGCCTTATATCAAGAGAATAAAGATCTAATATCTATTGGCGCCTATAGCAGGGGGACAGATCCCAGAATTGACCAAGCGATTGACTTACAGCCTGTTATACAGTTTTTCTTGCAGCAAAGAATGCTAGAAGTTATCCCTTATGACCAAAGTTTAACGCAGCTGCAAGAAGTTTTAGCGGCGGCGCAAGCTCATGCCCAGAAAAACCAGTAAGCCACTTAACGCATAAACGGTAAGCTAATGAAGCAGTTAAATACTTTATATAAATTTGAACTTGATAAAGAGCAAAAGGCCTCACAAGCCTTACAAGCGGCCGAGCTCGATTACCAACAAAATAAAGAACGCTTGAAAAGCGTTAGTGATTATCGCTTGGAATATATGAAACGACTTAATCAGCGCTCAATAGAAGGTATAGATAGTGCGACCTATAGCCACTTTCATGCTTTTATTGCCAAACTTGATAACGCAGCCCAACAAGTTAAGGTTGCTGTTCACCAAGCCAAAGCCTTGGTTGCAACTCGTAAAAAACAATGGCTAGAACAAAGAAGAAAAATACAAGCAGTAGAGCTATTGCGCGATAGAAAGCTAGCAGAGTTCAAGCTAGCGGCGAACAAGCAAGAACAAAAAATGTTTGATGAAATAGCAACTCAACAATTTGTTCGGCGTCAACGGTAGGTATTATTAATACGGCTATTAATAGTAACAATGATAAAGCGCATAACTTATTCTGTTGTTTTTGGAATAATACTTGCTTAATGTAAGGTATTATCTAAAACATTAGTCCGCGGCTTTTCAGTCACAGTTAAAAAAGGTTTGTTATGTCTCAAGTAAATTTATTGTCTGTTGATGTTTTACAAAACTCTGATATTAAAGGCAGTAATGGTAATTCATCAATAAAAAATCAAGCTAAAGGCGGTACTTTTTTTGATGAAATGGCACAATATTATCCGAAAAAAAATACAACTGAACAGGATGGTGAAATTAAGCGTGACGGCAAACCTGTGTCAAAAACGGCAATTGAGCAGACTAAAGCAGATAATGAATCTGGTGATGACCAACATACTTTACCTGTGCCAGTAGCGTCAAATGATGAAACGTTAAACACTAAAGTAATTGTCAACGATGAGCAATATACTTTGCCTGTTCCTGTAATGGCGTTAAGCGGCGAAAATAAAGCAATTGTAGAAGACGATACAGGCTCTATTGATAAAGTCAGGGCAAAAGCTAATCAGCAAGAGCAAACGATTGAAAGCCAAGCGCGAAGTGAAGTCGCAGTAAGTACTGAGAATGATGATGCAGTCGATTTATTAAACATGTTAAATGGCGCGCAAAAGTTATTGGCAAAATCGAGTGAAGCGCAAGCTGAGCAAGTTAAAACATTGCCAGTGCAGCAAAATCAAAGCTCGTTAGAAAAAACGGTGAATAATGACTCTTTGCCAAAGTCTGCAGAGATTAAACTGAATACGACGATAGAAACCGGCTTAAATGAACTCGTGATTGAGCAAGATCTGATCACTGAAGAACAACTGGCAAAACAGTCGCGTGCTCAAGAGGCTGAATTAGTCTCTGATAGTCAGCAAAATGTTATCTCAGGAAAGCAGTTGAGTGACCTTGAAAATCAGCCATTAAACAAAGAGTATGAATTAGCAGCAGCGCAAAGAGTGCTCTCAGCAGAATTAAGTAAAGAAGAAAAAGCCCGTGTTGTTGAAGCTGATAATGCTCGCGTGCTAGATGAAAAACAAGCAAATGTGGCTGAGTTCAATCAAGTTAGTGACAATGAACAAACACCAAAGCGTAATATAAATCAAAAAACAGCATCGGTTGTTGCTATGTCAACTACAACTACAGAAGCCAAACTGGATGCTGAACAGAAAATAGTAATAAATGACGCTAAAGATAAATCATTAAATAGTGTCTCTGATGTAGAGCTATTAGCAAAAGCTGAAAGTGAAAAACAAACATTACCAGCTGAAAAAATTGCATCAAGTTTCAATCAAACTTTAGATGCTCAGGCGCCAAAGCCTCTGATGAGTTCAAGTGAGTTAGCTATACAGCAAGAGCAAAATTATGAAAGTACAGTTAATACATTGGCGACAAATGCGCAACAGACACAAAAATCAATTACCGCGATAAATACGGAAACTATTGCGATTTACCGTAAAGACTTTGCAAATGCGGTTAAAGATAAAGTCATGGTGATGATCAACCAGAAAATTCAACAAGTAGATATTCAACTTGACCCGCCAGAGATGGGTAATATTCATGTCAGAGTAAACTTACAAAATGAGCAAGCTGCAGTGCAATTTATTGTGCAAAACCAACAGGCAAAAGAAGCATTAGAGCAAAATATTGGTAAGTTACGCGAGATGTTAGCGGAAAATGGTGTTGATGTTGGTGATGCTAATATTGAGCAACGTCAAGCGCAAGAGCAAAATGATAATGGCTTTAATGGACAAAATGGTAATGATTCAAGTTGTGGGGTTGCTGATGGTGGGAGTAATGAAAATGAACATGCTGTTGCTAATGTGCTTAAAGTTTCATCAACTGGTGTTGATTATTATGCTTAATATCAGGTCAAATAAGCTCAGAGTTGGGGACAAAGGCCATAGAATTGGTATAATTGGCAAAACTCGTTGGATTAGCCGCTATTCAAGGATATAGTTCAACTATGGGTATAAATCTTCTTTAAAGGCAAGAATCATGGCTGACGAAAAAGCACTTGAGATGGATAGTTCAGGTAAGAAAAAAAAGCTCATTATTATTATCGCTATCGTTGTGGTTTTGATTGCTGGTGGTGCTGTAGCATTTTTTATGCTCGGTGGTGAAGATGAGGTTTCGCAAGCTGAGCTTGATGCAGCTTTAGACTCTGGCTCAGCAAGCCAAGTGAACAATAGCGCTACTGCTGAATCTAATGCGAAGCTTGGCTCAGCCTTATATGTGCCAATGCCGAGACCTTTCCGCTTTAATGTTCCCGGTGCCTTACGCGATCGTTTTGTTGAAATTCGTGTGCAATTACTGGTACGTGGCGCAGATAATGAGGAAGCCGCTAAAAAGCATGTGCCGTTAATAGAAAGCACCTTATTGGCAGTCTTTTCTCAGTCGAATGCTGATGATCTGGCAACCAGTGCTGGAAAAACCTCATTAAAACAAAAATCCTTAACGGAAGTTCATGCAATCATGACTGAAGTTGAAGGCAGCAAAATTGTTGAAAAAGTACTATTTACCGGCTTTGTTATGCAGTAAGTTGTGAAGGTATAATTAAATTAATAAGATAAAGAGACTACCGAGTGAGTGATTTACTATCTCAAGACGAAATTGATGCACTTTTACATGGTGTTGATGATGTTGAAGAAGAGGATGTAGAAGAGGAACTTTCTCAAGCAGAAGGAACTTCTGACTATGACTTTTCCTCGCAAGATCGTATTGTTCGTGGTCGAATGCCAACCTTGGAAATGGTTAATGAACGCTTTGCTCGCCATATGCGTATTAGCCTGTTTAATATGATGCGTCGAACCGCTGAAGTATCTATCAACGGTATCCAAATGATTAAATTTGGGGAATATGTCCACACCTTATTTGTGCCAACAAGTTTGAATATGGTGCGTTTTCGACCGTTAAAAGGCACGGCATTAATTACCATGGAAGCCCGCTTGGTGTTCATTTTAGTAGACAACTTTTTTGGTGGCGATGGTCGATATCACGCGAAAATTGAAGGCCGAGAGTTTACTCCTACTGAACGCCGCATTGTACAAATGTTGCTAAAAATTATTTTTGAAGACTATAAAGAAGCTTGGTCGCCGGTAATGGATGTTTCGTTTGAATACCTTGATTCAGAAGTTAACCCGTCTATGGCTAATATTGTTAGTCCGACAGAAGTGGTGGTGATCAGTTCGTTTCATATCGAGCTTGATGGTGGTGGTGGTGATTTTCATGTTGCCTTACCTTATTCCATGCTTGAGCCAATTCGTGAGTTGCTAGATGCCGGTGTACAAAGTGATAAAGAAGATACAGATATGCGTTGGTCAAAGGCACTACGCGATGAAATTATGGATGTCCCGGTTGAATTGTCGACTAAATTTTTAGAAGTAGAACTATCCTTACAAGAAATCATGGACTTTAAAGCGGGTGATATTATTCCTATTGAAATGCCAGATCACATTACTGTATTAATTGAAAACTTACCGTCATTTAGGGCTAAGCTTGGTCGTAGTCGTGACAATTTGGCATTGAAAATAGAATCAAAAATTAAGCGGCCAGAGTCAGTGAAATCAGAGTTAACTATCTTAACAAAAGGCGGTAAACGTTTAGACAGTGATGCTGAACTACATATGTTAGAAGATGATTTATAAGTAGAAATATGGCATGTGGTGTGAAAATCACATAAGTGCATAATAGGCAAATATCAAACGAATAGCGTAGTGATTTTTACGCTATTGAGTAAAAATTAAGGCGAAAAAACATGAGTACAGAAAACGAAGGCGATTTAGGCATGTGGGACGAAGCGATGGACGAGCAAGCTGCCGCAGAAGCTGCTGAAACCGTCGAATTGGAAGATCTACAAGAAGATAACAAGCCTATTACGGGTGAAGAAAAGCGTAAACTTGATGCTATTTTAGATATTCCCGTCACTATTTCTATGGAAGTAGGTCGTAGCCATATCAGTATTCGAAATTTATTGCAGCTCAACCAAGGTTCGGTTGTTGAATTGGATCGTGTGGCGGGTGAAGCACTTGATGTTCTGGTTAATGGTACGTTGATTGCTCATGGCGAAGTAGTGGTGGTTAATGATAAATTTGGTATTCGTTTGACCGATGTTATTAGCCAAGTTGAACGCATTAAGAAATTAAAATAATTGCTAATGAAAAATATCCTTTCTGCAATTATCATTTGGTGTGCTTGTTTTACCTTAGCTAGTGCAGAAGAGCTCGACAAAGATGTTACTTTGGTAGATGTTGCCCCAGTGGAAGTTGGTAAACATGTTACTGCTAATATGGATGCCATGAGCATGATCATGTCATTACTGATGGTTTTAGCTGTGATTGTCGTTAGCGCTATGGTGCTAAAACGCTTTCAAGGTGTACGACACTCTATTAATGGTTTGAAAATAGTGACCAGTTTGCATTTAGGGTCAAAAGAAAAGCTCGTTGTAGTGCAAGCCGGAAAGCAGCAGTTATTGCTAGGTGTAACTGCTCAACAGATAACCTTGTTAGAAACGCTTGACGAACCTTTAGTAACTAGCAAAGAGAATCGCGTTGATTTTGCGCAATCGTTCGCCAAGTTACTTAAACAAAAAGCTATAAAAACTTATGATAAAGAAAAATAAAGTATCATTATTATCGTTGAGTAAAATCGTCACTTTCTTCGTGACGATTTTATCATTTTTGCTGATAAGTAATACTAGTTTTGCTGCTGATGATCTTTCCTTATCGGCATTAACGCTAACCACTAATCCTGATGGCTCACAAGAATACTCCATTACCTTACAAATACTAATTTTTATGACCGCGCTGAGTTTTATACCTGCTGCGGTGATTATGATGACATCGTTTACGCGTATTGTGGTGGTGATGGCTATTTTACGACAAGCGTTTGGTTTGCAACAAACGCCGTCAAACCAAGTTATTATCGGTATTACGCTATTTATGACCTTGTTTATTATGACGCCAGTCTATAATCAGATTAATGAACGAGCGATCCAGCCTTATTTACAAGACCAATTAACTTCTGTCGAGGCCATCAATAAAGCGAAAGTACCATTGCGAGCATTCATGTTAGAGCAAACTCGTATTAAAGATCTGGATACGTTGGCGCAGATGGCTGGGATAACGAAAGTTGATAAACCAACTGATTTACCGATGACGGTGATTATCCCCGCTTTTGTGATTAGTGAATTAAAAACCGCCTTTCAAATTGGTTTTATGCTTTTTATTCCTTTTTTGATCATAGATTTAGTGGTGGCAAGTATTTTGATGGCTATGGGGATGATGATGCTCTCGCCGATGATTGTTTCGTTGCCTTTTAAACTTATGCTGTTTGTGCTTATTGATGGCTGGAATCTCGTGATAGGCACGCTGGCAACGAGCTATGGTATGGGAGCCACGTAATGGGTCCTGAGGTCTTTGTCGATATTTTACGCGATGCCTTGTTTTTAGTGATCGTCTTGGTGAGTGCCGTTATTGTCCCGAGCTTGTTGGTAGGCCTAGTAGTGGCAGTATTTCAGGCAGCAACTTCGATAAACGAGCAAACCTTAAGTTTTTTACCGCGCTTAATCGTTACATTACTTGCTTTGATTATGGGCGGGCATTGGTTAGTACAAAAATTGATGGATTACACCATCCGACTCATTGGTAGTATTCCTAGTGTGGTGAGTTAGCCATGGAGTTTACTGAGTCAATTATCAACCAAACGATGGCTGACTTTTTATTACCGTTTGCGCGTATTTCAGCAATGGTGATGTCGATGATTGGCTTAGGAGCAAAAGCTATTCCCGGCCGCATAAAGCTGTTCTTTTGTTTAGCGATTACTGTCGCTGTTATGCCGGCGCTACCACCAACACGAGTCGGTGATTTATTTTCATTAGCGACTGCGCTGTTGCTTGGTGAGCAAATGATTGTTGGCATTATGTTGGGCTTTGTCACTGTTATGGTGGTTAATACCTTTACCCTCGCCGGACAAATTATCGCTATGCAAACCGGTTTAGGTTTTGCCTCATTAGTTGATCCTGCAAGTGGTCAAAATGTTCCTGCCGTTGGGCAATTCTTTTTAATATTATCGTCGCTATTATTTTGGGCTATGGATGGTCATTTGGCCTATTTGCAGTTTGTTGTGACTAGCTTTGATACCATTCCAATTCCAGCGACAGAAATTTCTAGTGTTAAATTTAAAGAAATTGCTGAGTGGGGTAGCTGGATGTTTGCCACCGCACTATCGCTGGCAATCGCGCCTTTAACTGCGATGTTACTGATTAACTTCTCTTTTGGTATTATGACCCGAGCAGCGCCGCAATTGAATATTTTTGCTATCGGCTTTCCTATTACTATGTGTGCGGGCTTATTGATCATGTGGTTAACCATGGGTAATTTTTATAGCCATTTTGTTATGCAATGGCAGCGAGCACTTGATTTTAGCTGCTACCTAATTGATTGTGGGGTTGCACCTTAATGGCTGAGTCTGATAGTGGTGAAAAAACTGAAGAACCCACGGCGAAAAAGCTCTCCGATGCACGTAAAAAAGGACAAATAGCACGTTCAAAAGATTTAGGTACTATGTTCGTTTTAGTGGGCAGTGCTGTAGCACTGATGCTATTGGGCAGTTCTCTTGTTGAGGGGCTGTCGGTGATGATGAAACGCTTATTCAGCTTAAATCGTCGAGAAACTATGGATGTGCATGCGCTTTATCAAGTAGCAAATGATGCTGTTAGTGCCATATTAGTGCCCTTTCTTTGGATACATATTATCATTGTAATCGCAGCATTTATCGGTAATACCTTGCTTGGTGGCATGAGTTTTTCGTGGGAAGCTATGGCTCCTAAACCTAGCAAACTTTCACCTATTGCAGGCTTTAAACGCATGTTTGGCGTGCAAGCCTATGTTGAGCTTATTAAGTCGATTCTAAAATTTTTTGTGATTTTTATTTCAGCATATTTACTACTGAGCAGTTTATTTGGTCAGATAGTTAATTTAAGTACTGAAAATATTCCGCACAACTTCTCTCATGCCGTGACTTTATTACTGTGGATGTTTCTGGCTCTAGGGTTGTCTATTGGCATTATTGTGGTTATTGATGCGCCATATCAAGTATGGAATCACAATCGAGAGTTAAAAATGTCTAAACAAGAAATCAAAGACGAGTCGAAAAGCTCTGAAGGTAGCCCAGAAACAAAAGGTCGAATAAGGCGAGCGCAATATGAAATGTCACAACGACGTATGATGCAAGAAGTGCCTAATTCTGATGTGGTGATCACCAATCCTACGCACTATTCCGTGGCGCTTAAATATGATGCTGAAGCGGGTGGTGCACCGATATTGGTGGCAAAAGGTATAGATGAAATGGCTTTGCATATTCGTACCATTGCCAAAGAACACAATGTTGAAGTTGTTGCATCACCTGCGTTAGCAAGGTCATTATATTATACCGCTGAGCCTAATGAAGAAATTCCTGAGCAATTATTTGCTGCCGTCGCACAAATACTGGCCTTTATTTTTCAGCTTAATGCCCATAAAAAAGGTAAAGCAAGAAGACCAAAAGCGGTCACTAAAAACTTGCCAATTCCAGATGATTTTCGTTACTGATAATATCAAAGCGCTATAACTTTTTAGCGCTTAGGTTAACTACGTTTAGTCTTGCTTGCGTTCGTGTTATAAGCAGCATAAAAATTTAATTTTAAGGTTTAGCCTTATTTGGTCTAATAATTGCTTTTCGTAAGCTATGTCAAAAGATTATCACTAAGAGCTCATGCAGTTAACGGCAACTTTTAATCATTTAAAGAAACAAAAATTCAACGCACTTTCTGGTTTAGGTACGCCATTTCTCGTGATGGCTGCGCTGGGCATGGTGATCTTACCTATGCCGGCATTTTTGCTAGATATTCTTTTCTCTTTCAATATAGCTTTGTCTCTGGTTGTATTATTGATCACGGTATATACCTTAAAACCACTCGAATTTGGTTCATTTCCTGCTGTTTTGCTGATTGCGACGATTTTACGTTTAGCACTGAATGTTGCCAGTACTCGAGTGGTGTTGCTTGAAGGTCATGAAGGACCAGAGGCTGCAGGTAAGGTTATCGAAGCATTTGGCTCGGTAGTTATTGGCGGTAATTATGCGGTCGGTTTAGTGGTTTTTGCGATTTTAATTATTATCAATTTTGTCGTGATCACGAAAGGTGCAGGGCGTATTTCGGAAGTAACTGCTCGTTTTACCCTTGATGCTATGCCGGGTAAACAAATGGCCATTGACGCCGATTTGAACGCAGGATTTATTACCGCAGATCAAGCAAGAGAACGCCGAGTTGAAGTAACCAGTGAAGCTGATTTTTATGGCTCGATGGATGGTGCCAGCAAATTTGTTAAAGGTGATGCGGTAGCCGGTATCTTAATTCTCTTTATCAATATTGTCGGTGGTTTAGTTATCGGGATGGTTCAACATGATTTGAGTTTTGATACCGCAGTAGAAATCTACACCTTATTAACGATAGGTGACGGTTTAGTGGCGCAAATTCCAGGGCTGTTATTATCAGTGGGGACTGCGATAGTTGTTACCCGTCAAAATACTTCGCAAGATATGGGTGAGCAGGTCAGTAGCCAGCTTGGTCAAACAAAGTCACTTTATATTGCAGCCGGTGTCATGTTTATTATGGGCATCGTACCGGGTATGCCGCATGTCGCATTCTTGATTTTTGCGGTATTGATTGCTGGAGTAGCATTTTTTAGCAGTAAATATAAAGTTGCAAAAGCAGCACAATTAATAGAACAAAACGAAGCAGCGGAAGTTCAAAGCCAACAACAAGAAACAGAAGTGAAAGACTTAGGTTGGGATGACGTTAATCATGTTGATATTATCGGCCTTGAAATTGGTTATCGTTTAATTCCATTAGTCGATAAAGCTCAAGGTGGTGAGCTACTTAACCGCATTAAAGGTGTCAGGAAGAAGCTTTCACAGGAGTTTGGCTTTTTGGTACCCGCGGTACATATCCGTGATAATTTAGATCTGGATCCTAATAGTTATCAAATTTCATTAATGGGGGTAACCATAGGAGAAGCTGAGATTCGCCATGATCATGAGTTGGCGATTAACCCTGGTCAGGTATTTGGTAAGCTTGATGGTACTGCCACAAAAGATCCTGCTTTTGGTCTAGATGCTGTGTGGATCAAACAAGAGCAACGCGAACATGCCCAATCGCTCGGTTATACCGTAGTCGATGCAGCTACGGTGTTAGCAACACATTTAAGTCAAATCTTAACCAATAATGCCGCACAGCTATTAGGTCATGAAGAAGTACAAAACTTACTTGATATGTTGGGCAAGAGCTATCCGAAACTGATTGAAGGCTTGATCCCTGATGTCTTATCATTAGGTAGTATTGTTAAAGTACTGCAGAATCTAATGAATGAAGGGGTTGCTGTACGGGATATGCGTAGCATTATACAAACACTGGTTGAGTATGGCCCTAAGAGCCAAGATCCAGAGGTGTTAACTGCCGCTGTTCGTATCACATTAAGAAAATTTATTGTCCAAGAGCTTGTTGGACCAACGGTTGAAGTGCCTGTCATAACTTTGTCGCCAGAATTGGAACAGATGTTGCATCAGTCAATGCAAATGGCTGGAGACGATGGCGCAGGTATCGAACCAGGTTTAGCAGAGCGGTTACAAAAATCTTTGACGGACGGTGCACAACAGCAAGAAATGGCTGGCGATACACCAATTTTATTAACGTCAGGCATTTTACGTTCAGTACTGGCTAAATTTGTTAAATATACCATCCCAGGATTACGAGTAATTTCTTATCAAGAAATTCCTGATGACAAACAAATAAAAATTGTCAGCGCTATCGGCCAGTAAAAGAATGCTTCAATGTAAGTTGTACTGAATTATAAGGGGTTGGCCGTGAAAATTAGACGTTACGTAGCAAAAGATATGAGAACTGCACTGGCACAGATTAAAGAAGAGCTAGGTGCTGATGCCGTTATTATGTCTAATAAAAAGATTGCTGAAGGTGTCGAATTAATGGCAGCGGTTGATTATAACCAAAACGTTAAGCCGGCCCAGTCGTTAGCAGCGGATAACCAGGGTAAGAATGTACAGCTAAATGCGGCAGCTGCAGAGCGAGTTGATTTTGCGGAAGATACTGTGGCAATTGGTCATAGATCTGAAGTAACTGAACAGTCAGCAACGGCACCAGCTGATAGCCTAGCTGCGTTGTTAAGTCGACAAGTACAACAAAATGGTTACGATAAATCACCAGCAACGCGAGCATTTAATAGTCAAATAGAAAACTCAACAGCTAAAGCTAATCCTAGCGAAAACAGTGCAGTAGCAACCCCTGATATTGAACAACAGTTTAAAAACTTCACTAGCCGTCTAGAGCAGTCTAATACGATGGAGTCGCCAGTAGCAATGCAGCAAACAGCGACTAACTCTGTAGAAAGTCATTATAATGACACGACCGTTCAGCCAATGGCATCTACCGGACAAAAAAATGCTCGTCATGATCATCAAGTAAGCAGTGCAGAGTTTGCGGATATGCAAAAAGAAATGTCATCTATTCGTCAGTTATTAGAACATCAAATGTCTGGCTTGATGTGGCAAGATATGGCGCAGAAAGATCCGATGCGCGCTGTGCTTGTTAATAAGTTAATGGCGATGGGGCTTAATGAGCAAGTGGCTGACCAAATAGCGGGCTATATTCCAGCAAATACTCAAGAGCAAGATGCTTGGCAGCAAGCAAAGCATATTATTGCTCAACAACTAAATACCACCAATAACGATATTATACAGCGTGGCGGTGTAGTGTCTCTTGTTGGTCCAACAGGTGTAGGTAAAACCACCACTATAGCAAAATTAGCGGCACGATTTGCACAAATTCACGGTGCCGATCAAGTGGTCTTGATTTCAACTGATAGCTATCGTATTGCGGGTTTTGAACAACTGTCAACTTATGGGCGTATTATTGGTTGCCAAGTTAAACTTGCTAATGACGGCAATGAGTTAGACAACCTATTACAACAATTTTCACAAAAAAAGTTAATCTTAATTGATACCGCGGGTATGGGACAAAGAGATATGCGCTTAACTGAGCATTTGACTACCTTAATTGCTAATGCTCGTGTTAGAATTCGTAACTACTTAGTGCTATCTGCAAATACTCAACAGCGTGTCATGCAAGAGAATGTTGAGCGCTTTAAACGTATTCCATTAGCGGGCTGTATTTATACCAAGCTAGATGAAAGCTTGAGTGTTGGTGAAATTATCACTACATCACTGCAAAATGGCTTAGCAATTGGCTATCTTACTGATGGTCAAAGAGTTCCGGAAGATATTAAGGTTGCAAATGCTGAGAAATTAGTTACGCTTGCAGATAGAATGGCAATAAAATCTCAAAGTTCAGTAGCTGTTTCTTGGCGGACACCCGCCGCAGCCGTTGCAGTATAGTCGCCTTACGATAGCGGCGCAGTTATATAGAGAAGTTATATAAGATGATAGATCAAGCGAGTGGCTTAAGAAAGATGCAAGATCCCCAACATATAAAAGTCATAGCAGTTTCAGGTGGTAAAGGTGGCGTTGGTAAGACTAATATTTCCCTTAATACCGCGATTTCTTTAGCAAAATTAGGCAAGCGGGTTTTAGTACTAGATGCTGATTTAGGTTTAGCTAATGTTGATGTGATGCTAGGTCTGCGTGTACAACGTAACTTGTCTCATGTTTTGTCCGGCGAGTGCGAGTTAGATGATATTATCATTCAAGGTCCCGCTGGTATTAACATTATCCCCGCTACATCTGGCACGCAATCTATGGTCGATTTAACACCTGCTGAACATGCTGGTCTTATTCGTGCCTTTAGCGATATGCAAACAAAATTTGATATTTTAATTGTTGATACTGCCGCCGGCATCTCGGATATGGTATTGAGTTTTTGTCGAGCATCACAAGATGTTTTATTAGTGGTATGCGACGAGCCAACGTCAATCACGGATTGCTATGCGCTGATGAAGTTATTAAGCCGAGATCACGGTTTATTTAAATTTAAAGTAGTGGCTAACATGGTGCGCAGTGCAAAAGAAGGTCAACAGCTATATGCTAAGCTTTCGAAAGTCACAGACAGATTTTTGGATGTTACTTTAGAGTTAGTTGCTGTTATACCTTTTGACGAAAATATCCGTAAATCAGTGAGAAAACAACAAGCGATTGTTGAAGCATTTCCCGACTCCCCTGCCGCAGTTAGCCTAAAATCACTTGCTCAGAATATTATAAGTTGGCCAGTGCCACAACAAGCTTCTGGGCACTTAGAGTTTTTTATTGAGCAGTTACTAGAACACTAACCAACAGAGAAGTGAACTATAGTGGTTAAATTACATACTTATAGTGTTGATAAAACAGCTTTGTTGGAGCAACACACGGTATTAGTAAAACGAATTGCTTATCATTTACTTGCTCGGTTACCTGCCAGTGTTATCGTAGATGACCTTATTCAATCGGGCATGATAGGATTACTCGAAGCGGCTAATAATTTTGATAATACCAAAGGGGCTAGCTTTGAAACCTTTGCTGGTATTCGAATTCGTGGTGCAATGCTTGATGAGATCCGCCGTGGTGACTGGGTTCCTCGTTCCGTACATAAAAATAGCCGGATGATCAGCGAAGCAATCAAAAATTTAGAAGCAGCATACGGTCGTGATGTTTCTGATATTGAAGTTGCTGAAAAACTTGATATTTCGATAAATGAATATCATCATATGCTCAATGAAGTAAGTTCAGGTAAAATATTGGGGATTGACGACTTAGGTGTTAGCGAAGATGTTATTGAACTAGCACATAACCATCAACAAGATGAACCTTATGCTAACATTGAGCATAGTATCTTCAAAAAATCATTGGCTGAATGCATTTCCTCTTTACCCGAGCGTGAAGCTTTAGTACTGTCATTATATTATGATGAAGAGCTCAACCTGAGGGAAATTGGCCAAGTACTTGATGTGAGTGAATCACGGGTAAGCCAAATACACAGTCAGGCTATGCATAGACTAAAAGCTCGTATGCAATCGTGGCAAAGTTAAGTAGAATACTCGTATCGTTATAATTTTAAATGTTCTCACCGGAGGGTGCCTTGGATAAAAATATGAAAGTGCTTGTTGTTGATGATTTCTCAACAATGAGACGAATAATCAAAAATTTGTTACGTGACTTGGGTTTCACCAACATCTCAGAAGCTGATGATGGCAGTACGGCATTGCCGATGCTAAAAGACGGTGCCTTTGATTTTGTGGTTACTGATTGGAATATGCCCGGCATGCAAGGGATTGACTTACTTAAAGCGATTAGAGCTGACAGTAAATTGTCACATATTCCGGTATTAATGGTAACTGCTGAAGCGAAAAAAGAGCAAATCGTTATGGCTGCTCAAGCGGGTGTTAATGGCTATATTGTTAAACCATTTACCGCTGCCACGCTAAATAGCAAACTTGATAAAATCTTTGAACGTCTTGGTTAATTATTTGATTTTGTTACGCAAGGACGTGATATGAGTACAAATACTAGTGTCCATGTTTCTCTGGAACAGGCTAAATTGTTGGTTGAATATATAGAAACCGATCAACAAGATAAAGCTGATGAGTTAATTGCAGAAATTCAAAGTCCGATTAACACCGCATTGTTTGCAGAAATTGGCAAATTGACACGGCAATTACATGACTCGTTGAATAATTTTCATCTTGATTCACGTTTAAATGATTTAGCTACAGCGGATATTCCTGATGCTAAAGAAAGATTAAACTTCGTCATCAGTCGCACCGAAGAAGCCGCGAATAAAACCATGGATGCCGTGGAAACAATTTTTCCTGTCATTGATAGCATCCAACAACAAATTAGTACAGTTAAGCCATTGTGGCATAAGCTAATGCACAATGATCTTGATGTCGGTGAATTTAAGGTATTATGTCGAGATATCGATATTTTGTTGAAAACAACAGAAAAAGAAACAAATAAAATTCATGGCTTGATGACTGATGTTTTAATGGCGCAAGACTTTCAAGATCTTACCGGTCAAGTTATACGAAAAGTTATTGATTTAGTTCGTGAAGTAGAAGATAGTCTGATAAATATGCTGACAGCATTTGGCATGAATTCTGAGCCAGAAAAAGCGGATTACCTACCCAAAGTGGGCAAGAATTTAGTCGAAGGCCCAATAATGAATAGCGAAAGTCGCCAAGATGTTGTTTCAGATCAAGACGATGTTGACGATTTATTATCAAGCTTAGGTTTTTAATAGGAGTTACTGAATGTCATTTGAACAAGATGAAGAAATTCTTCAGGATTTTTTAATCGAAGCTGGCGAAATACTTGAGACATTGTCAGAGCAATTAGTTGAGCTTGAAAATGACCCTCATAATGCCGAATTACTCAATGCTATCTTTAGAGGTTTTCACACCGTAAAAGGCGGCGCTGGTTTTCTGTCACTGACTGAATTGGTTGATGCCTGTCATGGTGCGGAAAATGTTTTTGATACTTTAAGAACTCATCAACGTTCAGTTACCTCTGAGTTAATGGATGTTATCTTACAAGCACTTGATACTATTAATGAAATGTTTGCTCAAGTGCAAAATCAAGAAGCTTTATCAAGCGCAGCGCCTAGTTTATTAGCCGAATTACATCGCTTATCAGCACCTGAAGGACAAGAAGTTGTCGCTGCACCCGTGGAAGAAATTGCCCCAGCAGCTAGCCCAATACCGACAGGTAATGGCTCAAATGATGAGATGTCAGAAGATGAATTTGAACGTCTCTTGGATGAATTACATGGCGGCGGGGCACCATCAACAAGTGCTCCGGTCACTCCTGCACCTACAATATCAAATAGTAATGATATTTCAGATGATGAATTTGAATCATTATTAGACGAGCTTCATGGCCAAGGTGCGTTTTCACCTGCCATTGCCGCAACAAATACTAAAGCAACGGCTTCTGCTACGTCAGATGAAATTGGTGACGATGAGTTTGAATCGCTGTTAGATGAACTTCATGGCAAAGGTCAAAGCCCTAAAGCTCAACCCGTAATTGAAGAACCTAAAGCTGCGCCGGTAAAAGCCGTTACTCCTGTTCCGGCGAAGAAAGCAGAAGCCAAGCCTGTTGCCGCAGCAGTTCCTGTTAAAAGTGAAGCTAAAGCTGCACCGACAAAGCCAGCGCAAGCTGAAACAACGGTTAGGGTCGATACTAAACGCTTAGATCAAATCATGAATATGGTTGGTGAGTTAGTTTTAGTGCGTAACCGCCTGACTAGCTTGGGTATGACCAAAGAAGATGAAGAGCTAACCAAAGCGGTATCAAATCTAGATGCTGTTACAACTGACTTGCAAGGCGCGGTAATGAAAACGCGTATGCAGCCAATTAAAAAAGTTTTTGGGCGCTTTCCTCGAGTCGTACGTGACTTAGCCCGTAGTTTAAATAAAGAAATCAGACTTATTCTTGAAGGTGAAGAAACCGATTTAGATAAAAATTTAGTTGAGGCGTTAGCGGATCCTTTAGTGCATCTTGTGCGTAATTCGGTTGATCATGGTATCGAAACACCTGATAAACGTGAAGCAGCGGGTAAACCGCGTGAAGGTGTTGTGGTTTTATCGGCCTCGCAAGAAGGTGACCATATTCTACTGACTATTCGTGATGATGGTGCCGGTATGAATGCTGAAAAACTAAAAGATATTGCTATAGCGCGAGGCGTTTTAGATGCAGATGCTGCAGCGAGAATGCCTAATAAAGAAGCTTTTAGTTTGATTTTTGCCCCAGGATTTTCCACAAAAACTGAAATTTCAGAAGTGTCAGGCCGTGGTGTCGGCATGGACGTGGTTAAAACTAAAATCACCCAGCTAAACGGTACGGTCAACATTGACTCAGAGATGGGCGTTGGTACGATACTGGAAATTAAAGTGCCATTAACACTTGCGATATTACCGACCTTAATGGTGGTTATTGGCAAGCAGACTTTTGCCTTACCATTGGCTGGTGTTAATGAAATATTCCACCTTGATTTAACTAAAACTAACTTAGTCGATGGACAATTGACCATTATTGTTCGGGAAAAAGCTATTCCACTGTTTTATCTTGACCAGTGGTTGGTACGAGATTATGTTGATAAGCCAAGAGACCGTGGACACGTGGTTATTGTGCAGTTAGGTAACCAACAAGTTGGTTTTGTTGTTGATAGTTTAATTGGTCAAGAAGAAGTGGTTATTAAGCCGCTAGATAGATTATTACATGGTACTCCAGGTATGGCGGGAGCCACAATCACCAGTGATGGTGGCATAGCATTAATTATTGATGTGCCTAACATGTTGAAATATTATGCTAAAAAATCGGTAGTGAATAAAAAATTACGCTCATAATGAGGTAATCAAGATAGGAAAGAGCTAGTAAATGTCCTTTAAAGTATTGGTGGTTGATGACTCCAGTTTTTTTCGACGCCGAGTAACGGATATTCTCAACAAAGATCCTGATCTTGACGTTATCGATGTCGCTATTAATGGTATAGATGCGGTAGAGAAGGCGATTGCCTTAAAGCCTGACGTGATCACCATGGATATAGAAATGCCATTACTCAATGGCATTGACGCTGTTAAACAAATAATGGCAAAAGCACCGACTGCCATTATTATGTTTTCTTCCTTAACGCATGCCGGTGCTAAAGCAACACTTGATGCTTTAGATGCCGGGGCATTAGATTTTTTGCCGAAAAAATTTAATGAAATTGCTAAGAATACTGAAGATGCCGGCAGTTTATTACGTCAACGTGTAATGCAATTAGCAAAAAAGAAAGGTGCAAGGTTACCACGCATCTCGACTTTTCGCTCCCGTGCTCTCGATGATACTAAAGCTAAAACCGCGCCATTAGCGAGAGCAGCAACTGCTGAAAATACCAGCCTACGCTCAAGTTCGGTATTAAAAAAGAGTTCAGGGAAGTCATATAAATTATTGGCAATAGGCACCTCAACAGGGGGGCCTGTAGCATTACAAAAATTATTAACGCAATTACCTGAAGACTTCCCTCTACCTATTATCTTGATCCAGCATATGCCTGCTGCATTTACCTTAGCCTTTGCTAATCGCTTGAATACGCTTTGCAAAATAAATGTAAAGCAAGCGTCTTCGGGTGATATTTTAAAGCCAGGTTGTGCCTATTTAGCGCCTGGCGGTAAGCAAATGATTATTGACGGCACAGAAAATGCTGCGAAATTAAGAATATTGGAAGATGATTCTGAACGGATCGCATTTAAACCCAGTGTAGATATTAGTTTTGGCTCTGCTGCTAAAGTTTTTGGTGGCAATGTTTTAGGCGTCATATTAACTGGGATGGGCGCTGACGGACGTGAAGGTTCACGATTGTTAAAAGCCAAAGGCGCAACTATTTGGGCACAAGATGAAGAGTCCTGTGTTGTTTATGGTATGCCGCAAGCGGTAGCCGTTGCCGGTATATCAACATTATCACTGGCACTTGAAAGCTTTCCATCTGCAATTCTTAAGGAAATACAGTATGGATAAACTGAGCATCTCAGGATTAGTTATTGCCATCTTAGCGATTTACTTTGGCTTTATTATTGATGGCGGTGCAATCTCTTCGTTATTAGAGCTACCAGCCTTTATTATTGTTTTTGGCGGTACGCTTGGCGCTGTGATGTTGCAGTCTTCACAAAGCCAGTTTTTACATGCAATGACCTTACTGAAATGGTTATTTTATCCGCCTAAATATGATATTGAACAGGGCATTGAATCAGTTGTACATTGGGCTGAAAAAGCACGGGAGCTTGGCTTTTTATCACTTGAACATATTGCAGAAGAAGAAAATGACTTTTATGTTAATAAAGGTTTAAACCTGTTGGTTGATGGTGTTGAAGTTGACAACCTGAGGGTTTCGCTTGAACTAGATTTAGACTTATATCGTGAACATAATTTGCGTTCCGCGCATATTTTTGAATCCATGGGCGGTTATAGCCCGACGATTGGTATTTTGGGGGCGGTGCTTGGTTTAATTCATGCCATGTCCAATTTAGCCGACCCGCAATTATTAGGACAAGGCATCGCTACGGCATTTGTTGCTACTATTTACGGTGTTGGTTTTGCGAATTTAATTTACTTACCGGTTGCCAATAAAATTAAAGCCATTGTGCATCAGCAAACTATGTATCGTGAAATGATGACTGAAGGGTTGATTGCGATTGCACTTGCCGAAAATCCGCATGCCATTGAAAATAAATTATCGGCCTTTCGGTTGGAACAATGAACCGGTTACGTGCAAGGCGCCATTCGGTAGAGCATGACAATGTAGAGCGTTGGTTGGTTTCTTATGCTGATTATATGACACTACTTTTTGCACTATTTGTCGTGTTGTATGCTATGGCGATGGTTAATGAAGAGCCATTTGAAACTGCGACTGAATCTATTGGTCGGGTATTTCAAGCCAATGAAAAGCAAGTTAAAAACCGTGGTCATGGTGATGATATTCTACCGGTCAATAGTGCAAAAACCAATAAACGCCTGTTTGGCAATGGCATATTAGAAGATGCTGGTCCTGAGTTAGTCTCAGGTGAATTGATGTTATCTAATGTATCAGAAGCACAAGTAGGTACAACATTAACTTCATTAGAAAAAGATCTTCATGAAGCGTTATATGAACTCGTTGAGTCAGGCTATGCACAACTGCAAATTGATGGCGACTGGTTGGAAATTGAATTGAACAGTGGCTTATTATTTCCCAGTGGTTCATCATCACCGACCAATGCTGCCAAGGATATATTAACGGTTATCTATCAAGTGATTGCCGATGCCAGCAACTATATTCGTGTTAGAGGCTATACTGATAATCAAGTTATAGCGACAGAAATATATTCTTCAAACTGGGAGTTGTCGGTATTTCGAGCAACGGCAATTTTACGGGTTTTGGAAGAGTTAACCTTAACCCCTGCTCGAATGGCTATTGAAGGTTACGGGCAATATTATCCTAATGCTGATAATAGCACGGAAACAGGCCGAGCCAAGAATCGACGAGTGGTAATAGCAATTTCTAAATACGGCTTAGCGCAAGCTAATTTATTAGCCACACCGACTATTGCTGTTAGTGATGTCGAAGCGATAAAAAGCAGTGATGCTGAAAGTCATGATGATGAGAATGAAATTCGTATTATTCGACTTGATAATGGTGGTATTCGAATTACCACACGTGCTGAAGCGAACGTTAACGATGAAGCGTCTAGCCCCCCAGAAAAAAAAGATAATGAATAATAGGATATTAACTTGGTAGTTTGGACAGTTGCAAATCAAAAAGGCGGCGTGGGTAAAACCACCACAACGATCGCCTTAGCAGGTTTATTAGCAGAAGAAGGCTATCGAGTGCTATTAGTCGATACCGATCCGCATGCATCATTAAGCTACTATTTTGGTATCGAGTCAGAAGACTTAGAACTCAGTGTTTATGATTTGTTTCTACAGGTTTCTACCAAAGAGCAAATCATGCAAAGCCTATGTCCTACGCATTATGATAATATCGATATATTGCCAGCAACTATGGGCTTAGCGACACTCGACCGCTCATTGGGGAATAAAGGCGGTATGGGCCTAGTATTAAAAAAAGCGATGCGAGCGATAGCGGATCAATATGATTATGTTTTGATTGATTGTCCGCCGATTTTAGGTGTGCTTATGGTTAATGCATTAGCAGCTTGTGATCGGATTATTGTGCCAGTTCAAACCGAGTTTTTAGCGCTAAAAGGTTTAGATCGTATGATGAAAACCTTAGAAATAATGCAAGGGGAGCAAGTAGCACCATTTAAATACACCATTGTACCGACCATGTTTGATAAACGTACTAAGGCGTCTTTAATGACCTATCGAAAGTTACAAGAACTTTATGGTGACTTTGTTTGGCCAGGTGTTATACCAACAGATACCAACTTTCGTAATGCCAGTGTTGCACAAAAAGTGCCCTCTGATTATGTTGCAAGCTCGCGTGGTGTTACAGCCTATCGAAATTTATTAAAATATTTAGTTAATTTAACTATTGTGAGTAAGTGACCTTATGTCAAAGTCTTTAGCTGCAAGTAAACAATTAATGCAGACCTATTTGTCAGAACTGCTTACGGAAGAAGAAGAGCAAAAAGCGCTACTGGTAAAAGTGAAGCAAACTGAACCATTGGAAAGATTACTGGCGAGTGCTACTTTTCCGAAAACGGTTGAGCAAGAAACTGCTGAGCCGATAAGGTCAGCGAAAGCTGAAAATAAAACGCTCGTTGCTACTCAGCTTGAAATTGATACACCGGTTAAAACCACAGTTAAACCCGTAGTTAAAGCAAAACCGGCGAAAATAAATACAAAAGTCATAGATAAAAAAGTATTAAGTAGTAGTAGTGAAGTACAGCTCAATGAGCTTAAAACTCGTAAAAGCGTTGGCGGTTTTGAAGCCATTAATCAGCGAAGTTATCGTCAAGGTGACTTTCAAGCGATGTTTTTTGATGTTGCAGGTTTAATGATTGCTGTTCCATTGATCGAATTAGGTGGTATTCTTAATAATGATAAAACTAGCTCATTAATGGGAAAACCCGATTGGTTTAAAGGTGTTATGCTACACCGTGATGAAAAAGTTAACGTGGTTGATACTGCGCGTTGGGTGATGCCTGAAAAATGTGATGAAACATTGCTAGCGGCGCTGAATTACCAGTATATTATTATGTTAAGTAATACATCGTGGGGTTTGACGGCTGAAAAACTGATCGATACGGTGACGCTCAAACAAGAAGATGTTAAGTGGTTAGATGCACCAAGCAAACGTCCTTGGCTTGCTGGATTAGTAAAAAATCGTATGTGTGCTCTGTTAGATGTTGACTCCTTAATTAAGTTATTGGAAAAAGGCGTAAATATTACGCAAGAATAATTGATGAATTGAAACTTGAAAGTATACTTAGTGTACAAGTATGCTCGTCATTAACATAGCAAACAAAAATTGAAAGAGGCTAGCGGTATGTCAGATGAAAGACGCAATGCAAGTGAAAGTGTAGATACTAAAGATCAAGTAGTACAAAGAGTGACCTTTAAGCTTGATAATGAAACCTACGGCATTAACGTTATGCAAGTACAAGAGATACTTCGCTACACAGAAATAGCCCCTGTCCCAGGAGCACCCGCGTATGTCATGGGAATAATTAACCTACGTGGTAATGTTGTTACCGTTATCGATACACGGGCTCGTTTTGGTATGGAGTCAGCAGAGCTAACCGATAATACGCGCATTGTTATTATTGAAGCCGAAACTCAAGTTATCGGTATTTTAGTTGATAGCGTTGCTGAGGTTGTTTACTTAAAAACCTCTGAAATAGATGTCGCCCCCAATGTTGGTAATGACGAAAGTGCCAAATATATTCAAGGTGTTTCAAATAGAGATGGTGAGCTACTTATTTTAGTCGATTTAAATAAGTTACTGTCAGATGTTGAATGGGATGAATTAAAGCAATTCTAAGTATTATACCAATGCTAGTAGGTTTATTCTCGCAGTATGAGACAGAACTTACTAGACTTGTTACTACCAATAATCCTGCTTGAGCGGGCATTTAAATTTCTGCGGTACCTTGTTATCCTATGGAAAATATTCCTGCTAACCTGATCAGTTTAATTGCATTTACCATAGTGATGCTCGTTGCTATGTTATTACTGGCATTAAAAAATCGTTTCAGCCGACAAATTGATAAATTGCAACAGGAATTACAAAACCAAGAGCTGCAATTAATTGCTTTGCAAACCGCTCTCAGTCAAAACCAATTACAAGTAGAAGCCAATCAACAGTCTTATCAAGCATCGCAACTAGAAAATGAGCAAGTCAGTAAACAGCTTGAACATCGCATTAAAGTGGCTCAAGAGCAATTTAACAGTAAGTTACAAGTTATTGAGCAGCAGTTACATCAACAGCCAGAAGATAAACTTTATTCTAGAGCGCAAAAACTTGTTGAGCTAGGCGCTGATATTATCGAAATAATGCGCGAGTGTGATATTCCTAGAGCAGAAGCCGAAATGTTACTGGCTATTCATCGTCAAAAAAAATCAAAATTCTAACTTACAGTTTTTAAACAAAACACTTAATGCTAGTAGCTAGTTGACCATGATAAACTGTCAGAGAGATATGCTTCAATTGATTTTTAATTTAAAATCCCTCAATAAATATTGACGCAATTGTTATAACACAAGGACCCCTTAAGTGAAGAGAGTAAGTAAATTGGCATCTAAAGCGCAAACTGTTTTTAGCTCGAAGCTTTTGTTAATGATAGTATTTTCGTTTTTTTTAACTGCTTGTTCTACAACCCCTACCTCGGAGCAAGGCTTGTCAGATCCAAAAGATCCGTTGGAATCAATTAACCGACCTTTTTGGACTTTTACTTGGGATTATGCTGACAAATATGTCTTCAAGCCAGCTTCAGAGGGTTATGTCGAGTATATGCCAACCAATTTACGTTCAGGTGTACACAACATGGCGCTGAATTTAAATGAACCATCAACAATTATTAATCATTTATTACAAGCAAAGTTCACGGATGCAGCGAAATCTACAGGACGCTTTGTTTTAAATTCGACCATAGGGATGCTAGGTTTTTTTGATCCGGCAAGTGATTTTGGCTGGAACCGTCAACAAGAAGAGTTTGGTGAAGTGTTGGGAAGTTATGGCGTTGGTGATGGTCCTTATTTAGTTGTGCCTGCATTAGGCCCGTCTTCTGTACGTGAAGAAGTAGGCGATTATGTCGATCGTTATTACTGGCCGTTGGCCATTATTGATTTTTGGCCAAATATAGTTCGAGCCGGTATTCTCGGCTTGGAGGCTCGAGCATCACTAGCTGACCAAGAAGCTATTCTAAAAGACTCTATTGATCCTTATGAATTTGTTAAAAATGCTTATTTTCAAAATATGCAATATAAGGTTTATGACGGTAACCCTCCAGTTGAAGTGAATATTGAAGAAGAAGAAAATATTGATGCATACCTAGAAGAGCTTGAAGGTATGGAGCCTTAATTTTTGAGCCAATGTTCTTTTCAGCGTCAAGGTACTAGATGTTACATGATAGATTTATCACTAAAATGTTAGTGGTTTAACACTTTAGTGAAAAGAGCTATAAAGAAAAAGTGAACTTAATGTTCACTTTTTTTGTATTCAGCGATAGCTTTATTAAGATGCTTTTGTGAGAAAAATAGCATAATAGGCCTAAGCACGAGGAAATAAACTATCAGCACAATTAACACTGAGATGAGTAAAGCTAAACCTTGTAAATTTGCGATAAAGAGAAAAGGCGGTATTAATAGCGACAGTTTAATAATATTGAGAATGAATTTTTCCGGGGCTGAAAACTTGGTTTGCGCAATTGCTAGGATAGCTTGGCGTTGATGTAAGCTAAATGCTCGCAGTGCAGGGATTTTATCGGAAGAAAAATAAATAGCCATAAGGTTTTAGTATATACATCATTAAAGTTTAGGTCTCACTATGATACAAAAATGACGCTGAATGTACCATGAGCAAATGACAGAATAGAGAATTTTGGGCTGTTTATACCAAGTCTATTAAGTTTGTTCCTACTCAGCGCATACCAGCATTTTGAGAACAACGATCATTTTTTGAATATAGTTATTCTATATAAAGGAAATTTACGACGGTTATCAAATCGCTGGTAAGCTCACCAAGGGTGGCTTTAAAAGGCTTTCAGGCTGCGTTATTGATGTCGATAAGGCTCTCACAGGGATGTGAGTCATTAGAACAACGCAGGAGCAGTTGTCGAGAGTAACCATTATCTTCAATCAATGCCTTGCCTACATGGATGTACTTAGGTTCAGTCTGGAACTGTCAACCTGTGCAGCTAAGTCTTTTAAATTTCATTGAGTGGAGAGAAACTTAGTAGCGTTGGTATTATATCTTATCCTGAGTTCAGGCTATTGAGTATATTGCTGAAGATTAAGGCTTTATAGCCTTATTCGTACAGCCATGATCCTATGCTCGGACAAGATATTGACTTAATACTCAATGAATTAGTCTCTATTACTATTAATTTGTTAAAACGAGTTCCTCAGTCGCGCGCAATTTGTTAGAATTGCGGCAATTTTTATCAGTAGGTGATTTTTAAATGAACGTCATAGAAGCTAATTTTGATGCAACAGGTAAGAAGTTTGCCATCGTAGTCTCTCGTTTTAACAGTTTTGTGGTTGAAAGTTTACTTGAAGGTGCAGTAGATGCGCTTAAACGCCATGGCAATGTTGCAGATAGTGATATTACCGTAATTCGCGTTCCTGGTGCTTATGAGTTACCAGTAGCCGCTAAAAAAATTGCAGCTAAAGGCGGGTATGACGGCATTATCGCTATCGGTGCTGTGATCCGTGGTGGAACACCTCATTTTGATTTTGTTGCTGGTGAATGTAATAAAGGCTTAGCGCAAGTCGCTATGGAATATACTATGCCAGTGGCATTTGGTGTTATTACCACAGACACTATTGAACAAGCTATTGATCGTGCAGGCCTTAAAGTTGGTAATAAAGGCGCTGAAGCAGCATTAAGTGCTTTAGAAATGGTTAATGTGCTAGATAAGTTATAACAGGATACTTTTGTGAAACCATCACCTAGAAGAAAAGCCAGAGAATTGGCAGTACAAGCGGTTTATTCTTGGCAGTTAAGTCAAAATAACATTGCTGAAATTGAAACAAATTTTTTAACTGAAAATAGTGCTAGACGCTTTGATATTGTTTATTTTCAACAATTATTTCGTGGTGTTTCAACACAAGTGAGCAGCATAGATGAGAAAATATCTCCTCATGTTGATCGCCCATTAGTTGACGTTGATCCTGTAGAAAAGGCTATTTTACGCGTAGCAGTCTATGAGCTTTCTGACTGTCGTGACGTGCCTTACCGCGTTATTATTAATGAAGCTATCGAGTTAGCAAAATCATTTGCAGCTGATGACAGCCATAAGTTTGTTAACGGTGTTTTAGATAAGGTCGTTAAGCTTGTTCGTCCAAACGAATAATCAATACTTGGTTGTAATATGAAAGAGTTTGAAATGATCAGGCGCTTCTTTACTGAGCAGGTGATTAAACGTAAAGATGTGCTGCTTGGTATTGGTGATGATTGCGCTATTGTTAGCCCATCTGAACGTCAAAATATCGCCGTTACTACAGACACTTTAGTTGCCGGCGTGCACTTTCCTCATCAAACGAGTGCACGGGCAATTGGCCATAAATCGATTGCCGTTAATTTATCTGATTTAGCCGCAATGGGTGCAGAGCCTACTTGGATTTCATTAGCTATCACGCTGCCAGAAGCTGATCTGCAATGGGTTGAAGAGTTTTGTGTTGGTGTCTTTGAGCTATGTGAGTTTTATAATGTACAGCTTATTGGTGGCGATACCACACAAGGCCCATTAAGCATCACCGTAACAGCCCAAGGTTTAATTCCTAAAGCTAAACACCTTTCACGTTCAGGCGCTAAGGCCGGTGATTGGGTTTATGTTACTGGTGAAATTGGTGACGCTGCCTTAGCGCTTAAGCACATTTTTAATGAAGTTGTTGTTGAAGCTGAATACCTTGATAGTGTTCGTAAGCGTTTAGACTATCCAAGGCCTAGAGTACTTGCCGGACAAGCATTAAGAGAGTATGCCAGCTCGGCGATAGATTTATCCGACGGTTTACTTGCTGACCTTGGGCATATTTGTGAAGCGTCAAATGTTGGTGCCAATATCGTGCTTGATGACTTACCTATTTCTAATGCTTTACGTGATACTGTTGGTTTAGAAAAAGCTTGTGAGATTGCCTTAGCAGGCGGTGACGATTACGAATTGTTATTCACGGTATGTGAAGATAATAAAGTTGGTATGGAAACAGCACTGGCAAATACGGGCAATACGATCACTTGTATTGGCCAGATAAATCGGAGTGCAAAGATCACCTCAACATTGAACAGTAAATCAGTGCCGATCCGAGCTAAAAGCTTTGAACATTTTGCCAGTAGCACAGATTAATAATGACTAAGTCGACAGCTAACTTTCGCTTACTCAATCCAGTCCACTTTTTAGCCTTAGGCTTTGGCAGTGGTTTAGCGCCTAAAGCACCAGGTACATTTGGTACCTTAGCGGCGGTTCCACTGTTTTTATTGCTTGCTCCGCTGAGCAGTCCGCTTTATTTATTGTTGCTAATAGTGATGAGTGTCGCTGGTATTTATATTTGTGGTAAAGCCGCAGAAGATGCCGGTGTACCTGATCACGGCGCGATTGTTTGGGATGAGTTTGTTGGTTTTTTAATCACTATGTTCTTAATACCCATTAGCTGGCAGAGTATTTTAGTCGGGTTTTTACTTTTTAGACTATTTGATATTTTTAAGCCTTGGCCTATCTCTTATTTAGATAAGAATTGTCATGGTGGCTTAGGTATTATGCTCGATGATATTGTTGCGGGTATCGCTGCTTGGGCTTGTATGATGTTTATCTTTAAGTAAGACAAAGCTTTAAGCTATCAGTAAGACAAAGCTTTAAGCTATCAGCTATCAGACAACACAAGTGCCACACGGCTGTTATTTCTCTAACTGAAAGCTCGAAACTTAGAGCTATTTTTTAACTGAAAGCTGACAGCTCAGAACTTAAAACTACTTTTTAACTGAAAGCTGACAGCTCAAAACTTAAAACTACTTTCTTAACTGACAGCTCGAAACTTAAAACTACTTTTTAACTGAAAGCTGACAGCTCAAAACTTAGAGCTATTTTTTAACTGACAGCTCAGAACTTAAAACTACTTTTTTAACTGAAAGCTGACAGCTCAGAACTTAAAACTACTTTTTTAACTGAAAGCTGAAAGCTCGAAACTTAGAGCTATTTTTTAACTGAAAGCTGACAGCTCAGAACTTAAAACTACTTTCTTAACTGACAGCTATTGTCGCTTTAGTGGAGTAACCTTACTCTAATCGTTGCATCAATCTGCTTTAATTCTTTCAACGCAAGTTCTCGGCTTTGTGCTTCAATATCGATAACCACATAACCAATTTGATCGGCTGTTTGTAAATACTGTGCCGCAATGTTGATATTATGTTCAGCGAACATTTGGTTAATTTTTGTTAATACCCCAGGTTGATTGCGGTGAATGTGCAACAATCGACTCGTACCTGTGTGCTCAGGTAGTGAAACTTCAGGAAAGTTAACAGCTGATAGGGTTGAACCATTATCTGAATATTTAGCAAGTTTACTGGCGACTTCAAGACCAATATTTTCTTGTGCCTCTTTAGTACTACCACCAATATGTGGTGTTAAAATCACGTTGTCAAAGGCACGTAATGGGCTAATAAACTCTTCAGCATTGCCTTTAGGCTCGGCGGGGAAAACATCGATTGCTGCCCCAGCAACTTTCTTATTAGCTAGTGCTTCAGATAACGCTTCAATATCAACCACAGTGCCACGTGAAGCGTTGATAAAGATAACGCCATCTTTCATCACTTCAAATTCTGCCACACCCATCATATTCTTTGTTTGTGGTGTTTCAGGCACATGTAAACTAATAACATCAGCTTCTTTTAATAGTGCCGTCATGGTGGGGGCTTGGCTTGCATTACCTAGAGGTAACTTAGTTTCAATATCGAAAAAGCGCACTTTCATGCCCAAGGTTTCTGCTAATATGCCCAGTTGCATGCCAATATGGCCGTAACCTATGATGCCTAAGGTTTTTCCTCGTGCTTCAACTGAGCCTATTGCTGACTTATTCCAAACGCCACGGTGTGCTTGAGCGCTTTTTTCAGGAATTCCACGTAAGAGTAAGAGTGTTTCACCGAGTACCAACTCGGCGACAGAGCGGGTGTTTGAGAAAGGCGCATTGAATACGGGAATCCCCAATGCTTGAGCAGCATTTTTATCAACTTGGTTAGTGCCAATACAAAAACAACCAATGGCTACCAGTTTCTTCGCGTGGCTTAAGACCGTTTTATTTAAGTCAGTACGAGATCGTATGCCGATAAAGTGTACATCAGCAATTTTTTTAATCAGCTCAGCTTCTGAAAGTGAAGTTTTAATGTATTCAATATTTGAATAGCCCTTTATTTTCAGTTCTTCAAGGGCGCTTTGATGCACGCCCTCTAGAAGTAGGATCTTAATTTTGTCTTTCGCTAGTGAATTGTGACTCATGATAGTTTAACTTCTCTCGATCAAACATTACTTAATGAATGCTATTTTAGATGGCTAGATACCTAAACTATCATATAGGGTATAAACTCTAAAGTGTTATTTTATTATTTTTGCACCGTCGGCACTGCCGATAATTAAGACATTTGCTGGACGATTTGCAAACAAGCCATTAGTAACAACACCTGCAATAGCGTTAATGCTATTTTCTAGCGCTTTAGGATCCATTATTGTTAGGTTGTGTACATCAATAATGACATTGCCATTGTCAGTAATAACGCCTTGACGGTAGGCTGGATCGCCACCTAATTTCACCAATTCTCGCGCCACATAACTGCGTGCCATCGGGATCACTTCAACTGGCAGAGGAAACTTTCCTAACATCGGCACTTGTTTGCTGTCATCGGCAATACAAACAAAGGTTTTTGCAACAGCGGCTACAATTTTCTCTCGCGTTAAGGCTGCACCACCACCTTTTATCATATGTAGGTGTGGATTAATTTCATCAGCACCATCGACATAAACATCAATGCCATCAACATTATTAAGGTCAAAGACTTCTATACCATGAGATTTTAAACGCTCAGTTGAGCTTTCAGAGCTTGAAACTGCACCAATAATTTTGTCTTTAATAGTCGCAAGTGCATCAATAAAGTGATTGACCGTTGAGCCAGTACCAACACCAACGATAGTATCTGCTTTGATATAGTCTAGCGCCTTGATTGCCGCTGCTTTTTTCATTTCATCTTGAGTCATTAGAAAACCTTAGGTTTAGCTGTGAGTGAAAAGACAGTTAAAAGTTTGAAGCTGTCAGTTAAAATAAAGTTAAAAGTTCAAAGCTATCAGTTAAAATAAAGTTAAAAGTTCGAAGCTATCAGTTAAAATAAAGTTCAAAGTTGTTAGCTGTCAGTTAAAACAAGTAAAACCAAGCACCACACTGATGGTTAGTTTTTTGATTTTTCTGAAAGCTTAAAACTGACAGCTGTTTTCTGAGCTTTAAGTTCAAAGCTGTCAGTTAAAAGAAGTAAAACCAAGCACCACACTCATGGTTAGGTTTTTGATTTTTCTGAAAGCTTAAAACTGACAGCTGTTTTCTGAGCTTTAAGTTCAAAGCTGTCAGTTAAAAGAAGTAAAACCAAGCACCACACTCATGGTTAGGTTTTTGATTTTACTGAAAGCTGACAGCTTAAGACTTAAAGCTAGTTTTCTTACTGACAGCTCATAACTGATAGCTAGTTCTTATCGCGCATTATAGCAAACAAAAAAGTTTAAAAACCAAGCTTTAATTAAATTTATAATGCATGCTTGGGGTGATTATTTCAGGTAATGGAATATCCCAAGACTCAGACGGTAATGAGTCAACAAGCTGGCAGTTATGTGCTAAACCAATAGGGTAGGGTTTGACGATATTTTGCTGTTTATAGTGTTGATGCCAATGGCTTAATGTCCGATCATAAAAGCCTCCGCCCATGCCTAAGCGTGCACCCGCGTTGTCAAAAGCCACTAAAGGTGTACAAATAATATCGAGCTGTTGAGATGGAATAATTTTTCTTACGTCCAGTTTAGGCTCCGCAATAGCAAAGTGGTTTTTAACTAGAGAAGTCTGGCTATCATAATGTAGAAACAGTAAATGTCCTTTGGTAAAAGGGTGTAAAACAGGTAAGTAGACCTGCTTACCTTGTTGCCAGCACCATTCAAACAGTAATTGCGTGTCAAGTTCGCCATCATTAGTTAGATAAAGGGCAATGCTTTTGGCTGATAATATTTTTTCATCAATACTAAAGCGCGCTAATAACTGTATTGCAGCGTCGGTTTGCTGTGTGGGAGTCAAATGCTGACGTAATTGTCTTACTTGCTGGCGAATCGCATCTCTTTGATTTTTTGATGCAATACGATCTTTTGTAGAATTTTTAGAAAATTTAATATTCAAAGCTTTACTCCTCAGGCCAAGTGCTGTCTAGGGTTAAAAGTCAGGTTTAAAAATTAGCGATAAAAAAACGAGTAATAACTGAATATTACTCGTTTTAACAAAAGTTAAAAAGTTTGAAGTTATCAGCTATCAGAGAAAACAAGTGCCACACGGAAATGTTTTGTTCTAGTCTCTTACTGACAGCTAATAACTTAAAGCTAATTCCTTCTAACTGGAGCTTCGCTTTTTATTGCTTCTCAGAAATACCTTCATGAGTGCCTGTAACGGCAATTTCTTCTTCAATTTTATCTTCAAGATTATGTGAATCAACACCTTCTGCACCGTGCATCCACTGCACTAGTTTACCCGCAGACATAAAGATAATAACACCCGTAATTAAGGCCGCAGAACCAACACCCATAAAAATATTAGCGGCATTGTCGACCATCTCTTGGCCTTCGCCAACAAATGAACCAATGAAGCCAGCAAGCTTGTTTGATAACGCTGTAAATAAGAACCAAATACCCATTAATACTGAGGTAAACTTAAGTGGTGCTAACTTAGTTACCATAGACAAGCCGATAGGTGATAAACATAATTCACCTAAAGTATGGAAAAGGTAAGCAAAAACCAAGAACAACATGCTAACTTTAACGGTAACATCACCACCTTGTACCATGGTAGCCCAAAGCATAACAAAGAAGCCTAAGGCTAAAAATACCATTGCAAGAGCAAACTTTTTCGGTGAAGTTGGCTCATTTGAACCCATTTTAACCCAGATAGATGCAACAATTGGCGCTAACATAATAATGAACATGGCATTTAAAGATTGAAATGAAGAGGCTGCCACTTCAAAACCGAAAATAGTACGATCAGTAAAGTCAGATGCATAAATTGTAAATAAACCACCGGCTTGTTCAAATCCAGCCCAGAAAATCACTGAGAACATACTCATGATTAAAATAACTTTCATACGATCAATGTCTTGAGAAGTAATAGGTGCTTGAGTTTTTTGTCCATCGGTAATGCGCTTAGCCGAAGGTACTACCCCTATATCGCCCAAATACTTTCTAGCGAATAACAGTTGTAATGTTAAGCCGATTAACATACCACAACCAGCTAAAATGAAGCCATAGTGCCAGTTAACTTGTTCACCTAAAACACCAACAGTGATAGGTGCTAAGAAAGCACCCAAGTTAATACCCATATAGAAAATAGTAAATGCACCATCACGTCGATGATCGCCTTCTTCGTATAAGTCACCCACTAGGCTTGATACATTGGCTTTAAATAAACCGTTACCAATAACAATTAATGTTAAGCCAATATAGAAAACGGTTTCTTCCATGCCAACCAGCATGGATTTAGGAATACCTAAGGTAAAGTAACCTAATGAAAATATGATACCACCAATAATGATCGCCTTACGCTGACCAATAAAGTTATCGGCAAGCCAACCACCGAGTACTGGTGTTAAATAAACCGCCATTGTAAATGTACCGTATAAACTTAGCGCTTCACCTGGTGTCCAACCGAAGCCACCATCTTGAACGCTGGCAACCAAATAAAGCACCAAAAGTGCACGCATACCGTAGTAACCGAAACGTTCCCACATTTCAGTACCAAATAAAAGAAACAGTCCTTTCGGGTGGCCGAAAAAAGTGCCTGCTGTAGGTGTTGTCATTTAAAAATTCCTTTAAAGAGTATGCTCGACATCATAATTATTATTATTCAGCTGAATTTGCATGCTGGTCAATGCGGCAATTTGTCGAGCAAAGTTGTGTTAAATAGCTTTAGCCAGCCCGTTTTATACCTTTGCTAGCCTTGAAAGGCAAGTCCGTCGGGGTAATCTCTTATTAATGAGCGGAAAGTTATGTGTTCTTTGCTCGTCTTTTTTATTATTTAGCCAGAGTTCAGCTTATTTCAGCCAGCCATGTTTATATTGACTTTTTACTTATCTATCTGCTTATTTACTTGCTCGAGGGGGGGGATAATGCCAATTCTACTAAGTTTCCCCCCACTCAGTGAACAAACGTAATAGAGTTGGTATAAATTCATTTTATAACGATAAGGCAGCAAAGCGATCTCATAAAAAATATCATTAATTGAAATAACTTCTTAAGTAATTGTTTTTCATTGTTTCTTTTGATTTTGGCTATATTTATATAGTCTGTACTAAATAAAATAAAACCAGCAATGAAAAGTTACTTTTATCGCAGTGCGCTTACTGATAAACTCCGCGCTGTTTTATCTTTATTTTTGATTAATATTAAGTTGATTAAGTAAGTGGCTACTCATTTGTATTGATTTACTTGATTAAAGGCTAGATTTATAGTTTCAAGCGATAGATTAATGCTCTTTATTTCTCTAAATAAAAATAGTGCTTTTAGGTTGTAAATATTCTTATTTAAGAAACCTAGCAGCCAGCTGCTGAAGTATTTACAGTCACTTTTTATCGGCTCATTAGTCATCGAGACTGGCTAAAAGTGAAAGGTATAATAACTCTCTTTGATAAAAATTTTATGTTTATAGCTTTATCTCTAAAGTGATAAACTCGCTAAATTAATGGCTCAAATTGATATTAGCTCTGTTCTCGTATCTATAGGAAGAAATACGTTAAAATGATTAACTTTACTCGTCTACTGACATATTTTCTGATTACTTTATCTTTTAGTTCATTTTCGGCTCAAATATCTCCGCAACAAATTGAGCAATTCAAAAGCCTGCCTAAATCTCAGCAACAGGCACTAGCTCAAAGTATGGGGATTGATTTAAATGCCGTTATGGGACAAATATCATCTCAAAGCGAAGAGAAGAAACTGTCAACCACAGAGCTTTCTCCAAGGCCTGAGGCTGAGCTTGATACGGAGAATCAAGCAGAATCTAGCGATTTTGAAACAGATGAAGAACTGTTTAAACCGCTAGAAAGATTCGGTATGGATGTCTTTGCCAATGCACCTAACACCTTTACCCCTACCATGGATATTGCTATTCCTGAACAATATATACTTGGTGTTGGCGACCAATTGTCAGTACAGATCTATGGTAAAGAGAATATTGAATACGTATTGCCAATAACTCGAGAAGGTACGGTATTGGTGCCTAATATTGGGCCAGTGAAAATTGTTGGTCTAGCCTTTGCCGAGATGAAAGAGTTTCTTGCTGAAAAAATTAAACAAAGCATTATTGGTGTCAATGTGGTTGTTAGTTTAGCTGAGTTACGCTCGATGCGTATTTTCGTTTTAGGCGAAGCTTACAAACCCGGTCCTTACACGCTCAGTTCCTTATCTTCAGTTACCCATGCTATTTTTGCGGCCGGAGGCGTTAGTGATATCGGTTCATTACGCAATATTGCAGTTAAACGCGCAGGAAAAGTAGTAAAAATTGTTGATTTATATGACTTGCTGATCCATGGTGATTCATCAAGTGACATTTTACTACACTCTGGTGATGTGGTTTTTATTCCTACGCAAAGCAAGAGTGTTTCAATTCGTGGTGAAGTTAGACGCCCTGCAATATATGAATTAAAAGCAGGTGAAGATTTTAATCATGTTTTAGCTATGGCTGGTGGTTTGTTGCCTTCAGCTTACCCACAGTCAACCATTGTTGAACGCTACAATAAACAGAGTTTACGCAGTATTGTTAATATTGATTTAACTGATGAGCAAGCGCGTAAACAGCTATTACAAAGTGGTGACTATATTCGAGTTCTTGAAAGTTCCGGCATGTACGAGCAATCTATAACAGTAATTGGTGCCGTTACTCGACCTGGTAAATATCAGTGGCAGCAAGGGCTGAAAGTAGCTGATTTATTACCTAACTTAAATTCTCATGTTTTACCTTATGCTGATTTAAGTTATGGCTTAGTGGTTCGTCAAAAGGACAAGGCGAGAAATATTGAGATATTACAATTTAATTTAGCTAAAGCACTTGAGCAATCACTTTCTGATACTGCTGATAATTTATTTTTACAGCCTCATGATAAATTATTAATATTTTCTAATGTCACAAAACACATTGACGAAAAAATGTCACTAGATGAGTTGGCTTTCACTCAAGAACAGTTGTTTGCAAAGGAGCGAGAACAAGCGAAAAACTCGTATAAAGAACAGTCTTTTTGGGAAAAATATGGTGGAAACTCTTCAAATCCATCGTTAGATACTAGCGCTGATGCAGAGGCTGAGAATATGACCAAGCAATCGTTAGTACAAATTACCAACGCTGCGTTAGATGAAGAAGTTAATATTCGTGAGATGGCGCTGTTTTCTCGACACCGTTTGCTGGTACCCGTGTTGAGGAAGTTACGTCAACAAGGTGCTTCTGGTCAACCAATTCGATTAGTTGAAGTCGATGGCCAAGTTAAATTCCCTGGTGTTTATCCACTGGCAAAAAATGCCAACATTAGTGACTTAGTTGCTGCAGCTGGTGGGGTAAAAGAGTCAGCATATTTAGCACGAGCGGAAGTGACTCGAAATTATTTTACTCAGGAGGGGGCAACCAAGTTATCATTGAATGTTGACTTAGGCTTAGCGTTAACTGGTGATAATCAGTCTAATATCGCTTTACAAAGCAAAGATCGATTAAACGTGCATAAAATTCCAGCTTGGAGTGAAAATCATGTAGTTGAATTGCGTGGTGAATTTGTTTTTCCAGGTAAATACACTATTCGTCGTGGTGAAACCTTAGCCGATTTAATTGCTAAGGCAGGTGGCTTAACCGAATATGCCCACCCTGATGCTTCAATATTTACTCGTAAACAACTAAAAGAATTAGAGCAGAAAAATTTAGTTAAGCTTGCTGGCGATCTACGTATTGAAATGGCGTCAAAATCGTTAACCGAAAAAGGCACGTCTGCATCATATGATGACGCCCAAAAGTTGCTAGCTGATATTACAGAGTTAGAGCCAGTTGGTCGTTTAGTGATTAATTTACCTGATATTATGGCTGCTAACAGTGCAGAGATATTGCTAGAAGGTGGTGATGTACTTTATGTACCGACAATGAAAAATTCAATCAATGTTATTGGTCAAGTTCAAGTGAGTTCGTCACATTTATATAATGCAGCAATGTCAGCTGAAGACTACATAGGGCAAAGTGGTGGTGTGAAAAAACGTGCCGATGAAGAGCGCATTTATGTCATTTCAGCTAATGGTAGTATTAAAATGGTTGAAGAAAGTAATTGGTTTGCTGGGGCGTCAAATACAGCCTTAAAACCAGGTGATACTATTGTCGTGCCGCTAGATTCTGAATATATGAATGATCTAACATTGTGGTCAACGGCAACACAAATTATATACAATGCTGCGGTTGCAGTGGCTGCAATCAATGGTATTTAGCTAATTTTGCCTAGGTAAAGCTTTAAAATTAAATGGAATAATTAGAATGATAAGTAATTTAAATGATGTAAAAGTAGCCATCATAGGTTTGGGTTATGTTGGTTTGCCGTTGGCAGTAGAGTTTGGAAAGAAATATCAAACTTTGGGGTTTGATATTAATAAGTCGCGTATTACTGAGTTACAACAAGGTACCGACAGCACGCTCGAAGTTAGCGATGAAGAGTTAGCGGCAACTACTAATTTAAGCTATTCATGTGAAGTAGCCGACTTAGAAAGTGCTAATGTTTACATTGTTACCGTACCAACGCCAATCGATGAACATAAACAGCCTGATTTAACGCCATTGATAAAAGCCAGTGAAATGTTAGGTAAAGTTGTAAGTAAAGGCGATATTATCATTTATGAGTCAACGGTTTACCCCGGCGCAACAGAAGAAGCTTGTATCCCTGTGGTTGAACGAGTTTCCGGCTTAGTATATAACCAAGACTTTTTTGCTGGTTATTCACCTGAACGTATTAATCCTGGTGATAAAGAGCATCGAGTGACAAATATTTTAAAAGTCACCTCAGGCTCAACGCCTGAAATTGCTACGGTAGTTGATAACTTATATCGCTCAATCATTATTGCTGGCACGCATAAAGCGAGTTCAATCAAGGTCGCTGAAGCAGCTAAGGTGATTGAAAATACACAACGTGATGTCAATATAGCCTTGATTAACGAATTATCGATTATTTTTAACAAGTTAAATATAGATACACTAGAAGTATTAGAGGCCGCAGGCACTAAATGGAATTTTTTACCTTTTCGCCCAGGCCTAGTGGGCGGGCATTGTATTGGGGTTGATCCTTATTATTTGACTCATAAAGCTCAGTCGGTAGGCTACCATCCAGAAATGATCTTAGCTGGCCGTCGCTTAAACGATGGTATGGGCGCTTATGTTGTTTCACAGCTTGTAAAGCATATGCTACATAAACGCATTCAAGTGGAAGGTTCTAATGTACTAATTATGGGACTTACTTTTAAAGAAAACTGCCCTGATTTACGTAATACTAAGATTGTCGATATTGTTAGCGAGCTAAAAGAATATAATATCAATGTTGATATCACCGATCCTTGGTGCTCTAGTGAGCAAGCCGAACATGAATATAATTTAAGCTTAACTGACCAGCCTAAAGTTAATCATTATGACGCGGTTATTCTTGCGGTCTCACATAACGAATTTAAAGCCATGGGCGTCGATAATATTCGCGCATTAGGTAAAGCTAACCATGTGCTTTATGATTTAAAATATGTCTTACCAAAAGAGTCGGTTGATATGCGTTTATAAAAACAAATAGAAGCTGACAGTTTTAAGCTGTCAGCTGTCAGTAAAAGAAATAAAACACTATAAAACGGAAGTAATCATGTCTAAGTACGATGATATAAAAAAACAACTAAAAAACACACCAAAGGTTTGGCTAATCACTGGTGTGGCCGGGTTTATTGGCTCTAATTTACTTGAAACGTTGTTGTTGTTAGATCAAAAAGTCATTGGTTTAGATAATTTTGCTACTGGCCATCAACATAATTTAGACGAAGTACAAGGCCAAGTTAGCAACGAGCAATGGCATAACTTCGCTTTTGTGAAAGGTGATATTCGTAATGTTGATGATTGTCAAAAAGCGCTGAGGTTTAATAACCAAAATGTTGACTATGTGTTACATCAAGCTGCTTTAGGTTCAGTACCACGCTCAATTGCCGACCCTATTCTAACCAATTCAGCTAATATCACCGGTTTTGTTAATATGCTCACTGCGGCAAAAGACGCTAAAGTCAGCACTTTTGTTTATGCCGCATCAAGTTCAACTTATGGTGACCATCCTGCATTGCCAAAAGTAGAAGAAAATATTGGTAAACCGTTATCACCATACGCGGTAACTAAGTATGTTAATGAGCTATACGCCGATGTGTTTCATAAAACCTATGGGTTAAATGCTACCGGTCTACGTTATTTTAATGTCTTTGGTAAACGTCAAGATCCTAATGGCGCTTATGCTGCGGTGATTCCAAAGTGGACCGCAGCGATGATCGAAAATCAAGACTTATTTATTAATGGCGATGGTGAAACGAGTCGTGATTTTTGTTTTATTGAAAATGCGGTACAAGCCAATATTTTAGCGGCCATGGCAAGCGATGAAGGTAAAAATCAAGTTTATAATGTCGCACTGGGTGACAAAACAAGCTTAAATGAGTTATTTAGCAGTTTAGTCATAGCATTAAGGGCTAACGATATTGATTACAAAAAATCTGCAATCTACCGCGAATTTAGAGTTGGCGACGTGCTGCACTCGCAAGCTGATATTTCAAAAGCTAAAGAGCTATTAGGTTATCAGCCTGAATTTCGTATTCAACAAGGTATAGCTAAAGTTATGCCTTGGTATGTTAAATTTTTGACATCGCTAGAGAGTTAACTTACATTTTAATATGATGAATCAAAATATATATCTTCCAATAATAAAGCTTCAGCACGCCAAATTAAGTAAGCTTATATAAAAGTGCTTGCTCTATGAAAACTATAATAATAAGTGAAGTCATTTATAAATGAAATTAATATTTGAAAAAACCATCTTAAGTTTTATCCTGGTATTTGGTAGTTATAACGCCATTGCTGCTGAAATTAGCCAAGCACAAATTGAACAATTCAAGCAATTGTCACCTAGCCAGCAACAAGCCATGGCAAGTAGCATGGGCATTGACTTATCAACGATTAATCGTTTAAGTGATAAAAATGTTAATAACAAACAACAAAACTCACCTACTTTAAATGAGCTCGTACCTATTCGTGATAGTGTGAAAAATAATTCTGTAATAAAAGACGTAGTAACAGAAAAACAAACATTTGAAACCAATAACTTACAATTTAGTGTCAGTGCAGAGACCGTTGAACTAAAACCTTTTGGCTATGACTTATTTGCTGGCGAGCCATCAACCTTTGCGCCAGTTTCAGATGTACCTATCCCTTCAGAATATAAAGTTGGTCCAGGCGATAGCTTAGCTATTCAACTTTATGGTAAAGAAACCGTTTCATATAACTTAACAATAAACCGTCAAGGTAATATTGATATACCAAAGTTAGGGCCAGTTAACGTAGCTGGACAAAGTTTTAGTGAAGTAAAAGACTTAATCAGCAGTATTATACAAGAGCGAAAAATAGGTGTTAAAAGCAATATTTCCATGGGCGAATTACGCTCAATTAGAGTATTTGTTTTAGGCGAAGCTTACCGCGCTGCCTCATACACTTTAAGCTCTTTAGCAACGGTTACTCAGGCGATATATGCGGCAGGTGGGATCAACGAAATTGGTTCACTACGCAATATTCAAGTTAAACGTCGTGGCAAAGTTGTGGCAACGCTTGATTTATATCAACTGTTATTAGCGGGTGATACTTCTGGTGATGTTAGCTTAATGGCTGGTGATGTAGTTTTTATTCCTACAGTAGGTAAAACCGTTGGCGTTAAAGGCGAAGTTAGTCGTCCAGCAATTTACGAGCTTAAAAGTGAGCAAAACATTGGTGAGGTTATTAAGTTAGCCGGTGGTGTAACAGCAAAAGCTTTTACCAAAGTAGGTAAAATTGGCCGTATTAACAATAGCGGTTTACGTTCGGTGGTCAGTGTTAATCTCAATATAGCTCAAAACAGTCAAGTTAAAAATGGTGATGTAATTGAAGTAAGCTCGGTATTATCAGCGCTTGAAGAAAGTATTACCGTAAAAGGTCATGTGCAGCGCCCAGGTGTATACGGTTGGCATAAAAATAGCAAATTAAGCGACATACTTACCAGTATTAATGACTTTAAAGTTCAGCCAGATCTTGAATATATATTAATCACCCGTAAAAACCCTATTACAGGAAAGTTAAGTAGTTATAGTGTAAATTTTTCGCATTATATAAAAAAACAACAACAATCGGCTGATTTTTCGCTACAAGCCGAAGACACAATTTACGTCTTTAACAAACAACGCAATCGAAGTGAAAGCTTAACACCATTACTCAATGTGTTAAAATCACAAACCGAATTAGCCGAAGCGGCTAAGGTTATCAGTATCAAGGGCGCAGTACGCAACCCTGGTCAATATCCGTTAACGGTAAATGCTAGTGTTAAAGACTTATTAAATGCAGGAATGGGCTACACACAAACCTCAGAATTACAATTTGCTTTATTAGCAAGAAAAAATAAGCAATTAAACACTGAAGTTTTCTATCTCGATTTAACTAAGCAAGCAGCATTAGATGAACCTTTAGTCGCACTAGATCGGCTATATTTGTTTGAGCGAGATCAGCCTCGCCATACGTTATTAGATGACTTAATTGCTGAATTACGCCAACAAGCAGATAAAACTTTAGCGCAAAACGTGGTAACTATTACTGGCGATGTACATTTTCCAGGCCAATACCCGTATGTTGTTAATATGACCAGTCGTGAGTTAGTCAGCTTAGCGGGGGGCTTAAATGAATCAAGCTATTTAGTTGACGCAGATTTAGTGCGTTTTAGTCATGATGGCATAAAAAATGCGAAAATCAGCCATCAGAATATTAAACTCACTGATGGTTTTTTACTGCAATCACTAGATACCCTACATGTTAAACGTATACCTGAATGGCAAGATAACCGTGAAATCAACTTAGTAGGCGAGGTAGTTTTCCCAGGCCGATATACCCTAAAAAAAGGTGAAACATTAAGTAATGTTATAACACGTGCGGGTGGCTTAACTTCTGAAGCAGATGCAAGCTCGGCTATTTTTACTCGCGAAGCGTTAAAAAGGCAAGAAGCCGAGAAAATAGCACAACTACAAGCGCAACTTGAAAATGAAACAGCACAAATAAGCTTAACTAGTGATAAAGCAAGCAATGCTGAACTTGCAGAGTCGACTAGTTTGCTAAGTAAGTTAAACGTAGCTGAGGCGGTGGGGCGTTTAGTTATTGATTTACCCGGCATATTAGCAGATGACAATACTGAAGATGTTCGCTTAGACGGCGGTGACGCTTTGTATATTCCAAAAACAAAAGAGTCAATAAGTGTGATAGGTGAAGTGCAATATGCCACATCACATCTGTATAAAGCTGGCTTTGATCTAAATGATTATATCGACCGTTCAGGTGGTTTAAAAACTCGTGCTGATCAAGAACGAATTTATGTTATTAAAGCCGATGGTTCAGTAAGGCTAGCAAGCAACAATAATTGGTTTACAAATCAAGATAAGCTTTTAGCTCCAGGCGATACTATCGTTATACCGCTAGATCTAGAGTACAAAGATGGTTTAACGCTTTGGTCAGCAGTTACACAAATAATCTATAATTCAGCGGTTGCAGTTGCGGCAATTGGTAGCTTATAAGTCGTTAGCTGTCAGTAAACAGCTGTCAGTTTAAGTGGTAGTTTAAGTGGTAGTTTTTTAGGCAAGATGTCGATGGTTAGCATTGAATATTAACTAATATAGATACTTGAAAATATTGCTTAAAGATATTCAATGGCTGAGCATCTCTTAAGCTACACTTGTCGGTAATTAAAGAATCAAGCGAGTGGCGGGCGGTTAGCCAATAATAAATTGAATAATCACTATTAAAAAATAGTGCTATCTTGTTATAATGCGCCCTCACTTGGGCATGTAGGTTAAGGTTTAAAGCCAAATGCCTAGAGGAATGGTTATTAAAATGAACATAAATGTGGGCTATTGTGAAAAATCATAAATTGCACGGAAGTACTTCACAAGAAGTCGACGCAATCAATTCAAGCGAATTTTATCAGCAACACCAGCTTTCTGAAGATGACGAAATTGATCTAGCAGAGCTGTGGCACGCTATTTGGTCTGGCAAGCTACTGATCATTGCTATTACTGCCTTATTTGCAATCAGCTCAATAATTTATGCGATTAATCAACCTAATATATATAAAGCGACAATATTGCTGGCCCCAGCCAGTGAGCAAGGTGGGGCGGGCGGTTTAGCTAAAATGGCCGGCCAGTTTGGCGGTTTAGCAAGTTTGGCTGGAATTAACCTTGGCAGTAGCGGTACTGATAAAACAGGTCTTGCGCTTGAAATATTAAAATCGCGCTTTTTTATTGAGCAGTTTATTAATAAGCACCAGTTATTAGTGCCTTTAATGGCTGCCAAAAATTGGGATGTTAATACTAAAAAATTAATACTAAATGATGAAGTTTATAATGAAAAAACTCAGACATGGCTCGGTGAAGGCAATACATCAAAAAGTTCTGAACCATCGGCATGGCAGTCTTACAAAGCTTTCAAAGCTGCTTTATCCGTAGATAAGAGTGCTGAAACAGGCATGATCACATTAACCATTGAACATTACTCTCCTGAAGTTGCGACGCAATGGCTAGTATGGTTGGTGAACGATATCAATGTAACCATGCGCGAAAAAGATAAAGCCGAAGCACAACGTAGTATTGATTACTTGTCTAAAAAACTTCAAGAAACTCAATTGGCCGATATGCAAACAGTATTTTATCAACTAATTGAGCAACAAACTAAAACCATCATGTTGGCGGAAGTCTCGGAAGAATACGTCTTAAAAACCATTGACCCTGCCAATGCTCCAGAGGAAAAAGCCAAACCTAAACGTGCCTTAATTGTAGTGTTGGGTACCATGTTAGGCGGTATTTTATCTGTGTTAATTGTGCTAATTCGTTACTTTACTAATAAGGGTAACAATGATGACACTAACAAATTAGCTGAAACCATGTCTGGTGCTGCTAATGCTGTTCAAATTACAGCACAAACTACAAATAAATAGGAGTGAATATAATGCTAGTCGCTGCCTTAACCGCCTTTTGCTTTGCTTTTTTAGCGATAAAGTTATTTAAGCCAATTGCCATAGATGTAGGTTTAGTTGACAAACCTAATGCGCGTAAACGCCACGACGGTCAAGTACCCCTTATTGGTGGCATATCAATATTTGCTGCTGTGCTTGCGGCAAGTCTGCTTTGGTTACCGAATACATTAGAATTACGTATGTACTTGATCGCTTCAGCGATGATGGTATTTATAGGTGCGCTTGATGATAAATACGACTTAAAAGTGCGTATTCGAATCGTTGGGCAAATTATTATCGCTAGTTTAATGATCTACGGCGTTGGTGATTATATCGCTAACTTAGGCAACTTATTTGGTATGGGTGATATAGAGTTAGGCCCTGCGGGGATTATATTTACCTACTTTGCTATTATTGTCGTGATTAATGCTTATAACATGGTTGATGGCATTGACGGGTTAATTGGAAGCTTGAGCTTAAATACTTTTACCGCAATAGCAATATTATTTTTAATGAGCGGCAATTACGGTTATTTAAGTTACCCGTTAATTTTAGCAACGGCAACATTGCCTTATTTAATGTTCAATCTGGGCTTTTTTAAAATATATAACAAAAAGATATTTATGGGCGATGCCGGAAGTATGTTTATCGGCCTAAGTGTTATTTGGCTATTAAGCATAGGTACCCAAGGCGATAGTGCATCGTTTAGACCTGTAACCGCACTATGGATATGTGCCATACCCTTAATGGATATGCTGGCGATAGTTATGCGCCGCTATCGTAAAGGTAAATCGCCCTTTAAGCCAGACCGAGATCACTTACATCATATATTACAACGTGCAGGACTCTCTTCACGGCAAACCTTAGTGGTTATTTCAATATTTGCAGCACTGATGTCATTAATTGGTGTGCTCGGCGAATATTTTCAAGTGCCCGAAAGTATAGCGTTAATATTGTTTGTGCTGATATTTATTCTTTATAATAAATACGCTCGACACTTTAGTTGGAAGTATGACGAGTAATACATAAACATAGCTTACAGATTAGTTTTAAAAATATTTAATAGGAATAATTAATGAAGAATTTTGCTCTTATTGGTGCGGCTGGTTATATCGCACCTCGTCATATGAAGGCGATCAAAGAAACAGGGAATAACCTAGTTGCCGCATTGGATAAAAATGATTCTGTTGGAATTATTGATAGCCATTTTCCAAATGCTGATTTTTTTACCGAGTATGAACGTTTTGACCGCCATGTTGATCTTTTAAAGCGCAGTGGCACTCAGATTGATTATGTCAGCATAGCCACACCGAACTACCTTCATGACTCTCATATTCGATTTGCCCTGCGAAATGATGCGCATGCAATTTGTGAAAAACCTCTGGTATTAAATCCGCATAATATTGATGCGTTACAAATAGTGCAAGAAGAAACAGGTAAGCATGTTTATAATATATTACAGCTTCGTCTGCACCAAAGCATTATCGATTTAAAAGCCTATGTAGCAGAAGAAATAGCTAAAAATCCCAATAAGGTTTTCGATATCGACTTAACTTATTTAACCAGTCGTGGCCACTGGTATTTTACGTCATGGAAAGGTGATGATAATAAGTCAGGTGGTATTGCGACCAACATTGGCGTGCATTTTTACGATATGCTAGGTTGGGTTTTTGGTGATATTAAGAAAAATGAAGCGCATGTAAAACAAGAAGATGTTAACGCCGGCTATTTAGAGTTTAAACATGCAAAAGTACGTTGGTTTTTGTCAGTCAATTATGATTATATCCCAGCAGAAATTAAAGCGTCAGGGCAACGAACTTATCGCTCAATTACTGTTGATGGTAAAGAAATAGAATTCTCAGGTGGTTTTACTGATTTGCATACCAAAAGTTATGAGCATATTTTGACCGGTGGTGGCTTTGGCTTAGAAGAAGCTCGTAAAAGTATTGAGATAGTAAGCGATATTCGCAATCAAGATGTTGTGGTTAACTCATCTGATATACACCCGTTTGTAAGCAAAGTCACTGGCAAATAATAATGAAAGCATATTATCAGCATGAAAGTGCAATAGTTGACGATGGTGCAATAATAGGTAAAGACTCTAGGGTATGGCACTTTGCACATGTTTGTGCTGGCGCGGTAATTGGTCATGGCGTTTCGTTGGGCCAAAATGTATTCGTTGGCAATAAAGTGACTATTGGAAATAAATGCAAAATACAGAATAATGTTTCTGTGTACGATAATGTGCATTTAGAAGACGAAGTGTTTTGCGGCCCAAGCATGGTTTTTACTAATGTATATAATCCGCGTTCTGGTGTTGAACGTAAAGATGAATATCGGGATACACTGGTTAAAAAAGGCGTTACTTTAGGTGCTAATTGTACCATCGTATGCGGAGTCACAATTGGTGAGTATGCATTCATTGGTGCTGGTGCTGTTATTAATAAAGACGTTAAACCTTTTGCGCTAATGGTTGGTGTCCCTGCAAAGCAGATTGGTTGGATGAGCACATATGGCGAACAGCTTGATATTCCTCTTCATGGGGATGCGCAAGTTACATGTTCACATACGGGTGTTTTATATAAGCTTTCAGGTGAAGATTTATCCCTAGTTTTATAAATTAATTTTTGAGTAATTACAATGCAATTCATAGATTTGAAAACACAGTACGCTTTATTGAAAGAAAAAATAGATACTAATATTCATAAAGTATTAGATCATGGCCAATATGTTATGGGGCCAGAAGTTATAACTTTAGAAACAGAACTTGCTAAATATACTGGAACGAAACATTGTATTTCTTGTTCATCAGGTACAGATGCTTTAGTTATGGCATTAATGGCACATGATATTGGCGAAGGGGACGTTGTCATAACAACACCCTTTACTTTTATTGCCACTGCAGAAGCGATAAAGTTTGTAGGAGCTACACCATTATTTATAGATATAGATATTGAAACCTTTAATATCTCGCCAAAATTAATTGAAGAAGCATTAAACGACATATCTAAAAATAAAAATACAATTCATTCTAAAATTTGTACTGATGCAGCCAAAATCAAAGCAATTATTAGTGTTGATTTATTCGGATTACCTGCAGATGCTGTAAAAATAAATAAAATAGCTAAAGATTTTGGTTTAGTCGTCATTGAAGATGCTGCACAAGGTTTTGGTGGCTCTATAGATGACAATAAGGCTGGCAGCCTGGCCGATATAGGTTGCACATCTTTCTTCCCAGCTAAGCCGCTAGGTTGTTACGGCGACGGTGGTGCTATCTTTACAGACAATGATGACATAGCAAATAAATTAAAGTCTATTCGAGTACATGGACAAGGTGAAGATAAATATCAAAATGTTCGCCTAGGTTTAACCGGTAGATTAGATACCATACAAGCGGCAGTGTTATTACCTAAATTAGAAGTCTTTGATAGTGAAATTGAACAACGCCAAAATGTTGCAAAGTTATACACAGCTAATTTGGCGAATGTTGATGGAGTTACAACGCCGACAACTCCTGATGGTTATGTTAGTGCCTGGGCGCAATACACGTTAATGGCGAAAGATGACAACCATAGAACTGCAATTATGGATCACTTAAAAAATAACAATATTCCTGTCGCTGTTTATTATCCTATTCCATTACACGAACAAAAGGTATTTGAAAGTTTAGGCTATAATCCGGGCGACTTTTCCGTTTCTTCAAATGCCGCCAAAAGAGTCTTTAGCTTGCCAATGCATCCTTATTTGGAAACTAAAGATATAGAAACAATTTGTGACTTAATTGGAACGTTATAATGTCAGCAGATATCTATATAGATCCGACAGCGAATGTTAGCCCTGATGCAAAAATTGGCGCAGGTACTAAGGTTTGGATCAATACTCAAATTAGAGAAAATACGTCTATCGGTACCAATTGTATACTGTCGAAAGACGTATATATTGATGCAGGCGTAACTATAGGTAATGGCTGTAAAATACAGAACTCAGTGTCTGTATATCAAGGCGTGACTATAGAAAACGATGTATTTGTTGGGCCTAATGTATGCTTTACCAATGATAAGGTGCCAAGAGCCTTTAATTCAGACTGGAGAATCACTAAAACTTTGGTCAAGACTGGCGCCAGTTTAGGCGCTAATGCAACTATTGTTTGCGGTATCACTTTAGGTGAGTACTCGATGGTGGCAGCAGGCTCAGTAGTTACTAAAGATGTGCCTCCATATAGTCTGGTAGTTGGTAATCCAGCAAGAGTAGTTGCAAAAATAGATAAAGCTGGTAATAAATTAACTTAATAAACTGTAGAGATTTGAGATGACATTAAAAGTAGCCATATTGGGCATTGGAAATATGGGGAAGAACCACCTTCGTGTTTTGAGTATGTTACGAGGTGTTGAAGTTACTAATATTTTTGATTTTAATAAAGAGCAATTAGTACAACTTTCCGAGCAATATCAAGTGCCATATACCACCGACGCTAATGCCGCGATAGAAGGTGTTGACGCGGTTGTTATTGTGACACCGACTAGCACCCATTTTGACTACTTCACTTTATGTGCAGGTAAAGTAAAAAATGTTTTTATTGAAAAGCCTTTAGCTGAAACACTTGAACAGGGTATTAAAATTAAAGAGTTAGCTGAAAAGCATAACATGTTCATTCAATGTGGCTTTATTGAGAGGTTTAATCCTGTAGTATCTGAGCTAAAGCGAGTTCTAGAAAATGAAGAAGTTATAAATATTGACTTTTCGAGAACCAATAGGCTAAGTAGCCGAATTACTGATGTTGATGTAGTGCTAGATCTGATGATACATGATATTGATTTGGCGCTTTACCTAAATGGCCCAGTGAAAAGTGTGGTAGCACATGGTAAAGAGGAGCATGGGTTAGTTGCTTTCGCTTCCGCATTGCTACACCATGAAAATGGCTCACTTTCACGAGTTTTAGCAAGTAGAATGACAGAAAAAAAGCAACGTTCAATTCAAGTTACAACTGTAGGTGCATACATTGATGCTGAATTAGTAAGAAAAGAGTTAGTCGTTCATAAGCAGTCTACAATGACCCAAGAAGAAGGAAGTCCGTATATAGTATCCTCTCTTGAACAACAAATAGAGGTTAAACCTCAAGAAGCATTACTTGTTGAACATCAGGCTTTTATTGCAGCATGTAATGGTGACATATCGAAGGAATTACCAACTATTGATAGTGGTGTAGATTCATTAAAAATAAGTGAATTAGTTTTGGAGCAAATAAATAATGTTTAGAGATAGTTATGTTGGAAAGGTTGTTTTAGTTACCGGTGGCGCAGGCTTTATCGGCAGTCATTTAGTTGATCGCTTAATCGCAGATGGCGCAAAACAAGTTATTATCGTAGATAATTTATTTATAGGCTCTGAAGATAATATTGTTGATGCGGTTGCTAAGGGTGCTGTTTTTTACAACGAAGATATAGAGTATAAAGAAAGCTTAGAATATATATTTGACGTGCATAATGTCGATGTAGTTTTTAACCTTGCGACTAAAGCGTTAAATTATTCATTTGTAAACCCAGCCAATGCTTTCACAACCAATGTTACTGGTACGGTAAATTTGCTTGAACTTCAAAGAAAAGGGAAGTTTAAATCATTATGTCACTTTTCTACCTCGGAAGTGTACGGCAGTGCTATTTATGAGCCTATGGATGAAGCTCACCCTAAAGTACCAACTACAACTTATGCGGCTGGTAAAGCAGCTGCGGATCTCGCTGTAGAAAGCTATGTCAATATGTTTAATGTAGATGCTTTTATAGTAAGGCCGTTTAATAACTACGGCCCGAGACAAAATCATAAAGGATATCTAGCTGGTATTATTCCAATTACCGCATGGCGTATTCATAATGACATTGCCCCGGAGATACATGGCGAAGGTAATCAAAGTCGCGATTTTATTTATGTTAGTGATACTGTTGATGCCGTTGTTAAGTTATTTACCGTTATGCCAGTAGGTGAAAGTGTCAATATTTCAACAGATAATCAGTGTAAAGTTAAAGATTTATTACAGAAAATACTTACTCACTATAACTATCAAGGCGAGTTAGTTAAAAAAGAAGCTCGTGGTGCAGATGTACTTGGGCATAACGCCAGCAATGAAAAGGTTAAAAGTCTTATAGAGTACAATTTAACACCTTTCGATGTTGGCTTAGCAAACACGCTAGATTGGTATCAAGCAAAGTTTTCAGGTTAATAGATAATGAAAGATAGAATTAAACTAATTAAGCCTTATATTTCTTTTGATGAAGTAGCTTCAGAGTTAGAAGAAATATTTGACTCAGGTCAATTAACTAAAGGCCAGCATGTTGCTAAGTTTGTTAAAAGTTTAACAAACTACACTGGTGGTTTATATGCCGTGCCGATGACTTCAGCAACAACAGCATTGACCATGTGTTTGAAAGCTCTTGGCATAAAAAAGGGCGATAAGGTTGCAATTTCTGACTTTTCGTTTCCTGCAACAGCGAATGTCGTTGAAGATGTTGAAGCAACACCCATTTTCATCGATGTTGATCAAGACACTTATAATATGTCAGTAGATGACTTGCGCAGTAAATTAGATGATAAAGTCAAGGCAGTGATATTTGTTGATGCTTTAGGCAGCCCCTCTGGTATAGATAAAATAAAAGCTGTTTGTGAAGAGTTTAGCATACCGTTAATTGAAGATGCCGCATGTGCAATTGGCAGCTCTGTAAATGGTGTGAAAGTTGGCAATATCGCAGATTTAACCTGCTTTAGTTTTCATCCACGTAAGTTGCTGACTACGGGGGAAGGTGGTGCGATTCTTACTAATAACCCTGAATATGCAACTTGGTTAGATATGAAAGCCAATCATGGTGCATCAGGCTTACGTGGTAAAGTATTTGACTTTATAGACTTTGGCTATAACTATCGTATGAGTGAAATACAAGCACTCATGGGCTGGAAACAAATTGCTAAACTTGATGGCATTACCGAACGACGCAATTTAATTGCTGACCAATATGCCGAAGCTTTAGAGCCATTAGGTATGAAGCGGCAAAAAATCGCTCAAGGTGTATACCATAATATTCAATCATTAATTTTTACAGTACCAGAGACTGTAAAACGTGATGATTTAATTGATTATTTAGCTGAGCATAATATTGAGTCAACACTGGGCACTTATTGTTTGAGTGGTACAACTTTTTATACCAACAAATATAATTCGGTGCAAGCAACAGCGCACTGGCTTGAAAATCACACTATCACATTACCTTGTTATGATGGTGTTGACGTTCAAACGGTTACTGACGTAATATCTGGTTTTTTTGCCTAGCATGCCAAATATCACTAAGCTTTTAACAAGATTTATTCACTACCTTCGCTTTCGAATGAAACGTAAATTTAATCGCCATGTCTCGTTAGGTGATTTGTTGACAGATCGCTGGGAAACGGCAAAATTTTTAGGTTTTGGCGAAGGTACATCTTGTTATAATAATGTCTTAGTTTTGGGTAATGTAAAAGTTGGCAAAAACACTTGGATCGGGCCTAATGTTATTTTAGATGGCAGTGGTGGTGAGCTGGTTATTGGTGATTTTTGCTCAATAAGCGCCGGTGTGCAAATATATACTCATGACTCTGTTTCTTGGTCAACCAGCTTAGGAGAGAGTGCTGTTAAAAAAGCACCTACTTATGTTGGCAATGGTGTATATATTGGGCCTAACACTATTATTCAAAAAGGCGTTAAAGTAGGAGACAAAGCGATTATCGGTGCGATGTCTTTTGTTAATAAGAACGTGCAGTCTAATGCAAAAGTATTTGGTATTCCTGCTAAGTAGAGACTAGGTTATAAAATGATCTCAATAATTGATTATGGTGTGGGAAATTTAGGCTCAGTAAAGAACATGCTGAAGTTCCTTAATATAGAAAGTAAAATTATTACTACAGCTGAGGAATTGAGTACCGCAACTAAAATTATACTTCCAGGTGTAGGTAGTTGGGATAACGGTGTTGCGAAACTAACGGAAAGTGGCTTGCTTTCAGTACTTAATAAGCGTGTATTATCTGACAAAGTGCCAGTGTTAGGTATCTGTCTAGGTATGCAAATATTGCTTGATGCTAGCGAGGAGGGCGAGTTAGCAGGTTTAGGTTGGATCCCAGGTGAAGTAAAAAAGTTTTATTTTACACCAGAGCAACAAACTGCCAATAAGCTAAGAATTCCACACATGGGCTGGAATGTTACGCATAACAAAAAACAAACTGCGCTTACTCAATTGAATGATGATGAAACTCGTTACTATTTTGTTCATTCTTACCATGCTGAGGTTGCAAACAAAGACCATGCATTGATGACTTGCAATTATGGCTATGAATTTACCTGCGCCATTCACAAAGACAATATATGGGGTGTTCAGTTTCACCCTGAAAAAAGTCATAAATTTGGTATGGCATTAATGAAGTCATTCGCGGAGCTATAATAGAGTGCTTAGAACACGAGTTATGCCTTGTTTGCTATTACAAGGTAGAGGTTTAGTTAAAACGGTAAAGTTTAAAAACGAACGTTACGTTGGTGATCCTATTAATGCTGTACGAATTTTTAATCAAAAAGAGGTAGACGAATTAGTGCTGTTTGATATTAACTGCACGAGTGATTCAGGCACCATTAACTACTCCTTACTTGAGCAAATAACATCAGAATGCTTTATGCCCGTATGCTATGGCGGAGGTGTGAGAACCTTAGAGGACTTCCGAAAGCTTTTCTCTCTAGGCATTGAAAAGGTATCTGTAAGCTCTTTGCTGTTTGATAGCCCTGACGTTGTGGCTCAAGCAGTAGCAATATATGGCTCACAGAGCATAATTGCGACATTAGATATAAACCTATCTAAATATAGAAAAAAATATCAAGTATGTACCCATTCGGGTAAACAAAAGAGAAAATATACGCCCGTTGAAGCTGCAAAATATGCGTGTAGTCTTGGGGTAGGAGAAATTATTGTTAATGCTATCCATCGCGATGGTACTTGGTCTGGTTTTGATCAAGAACTCATTAGTCAAATTTCTGCAAACGTTAATGTTCCTGTTGTAGCTGCCGGCGGTGCTGGCACATTAGACGATATTAAAAATGTTGTTGTAAGCGCTAATGCTTCAGCCGTTGCGCTTGGCAGTATGGCAGTATTTCAAGCAAAAGATATGGGGGTTTTAATTAAATTTCCCAAGCAAACTGAACTAACTAAAATTTTACCCTAGGCAATAAAAATGACTTATCAAATCTGTACTCGCTGTATTTACGATACTGAAGTTCCAAATATATCCTTCGATGTTCGAGGCGTATGCAATTACTGTGTGCAAATTGATGAACTTTCAGCGCAGTTCCCAAATGATGAAAAAGGCGAAATTGAATTACAACGTTTAGTCGATGAGATGAAGCAGGCAGGTAAAGGAAAAAAATACGATGCGTTAATTGGTGTTAGTGGTGGTTGTGATTCGTCTTATTTATTAGACCTAATGACAAATAAATATGGCTTGCGATTATTAGCTGTGCACTTTGATAATACATGGAACTCAACGGTAGCGACTGAAAATATTCATTGTATGACAGAGAAACTAGGTATCGACCTATATACTCATGTTGTGGATGCCCATGAGTTCGATGACTTGATCTTAGCGCACTTGAAAGCCGGCGTTAAAGAAATTGAAAACCCAACGGATATTGGTTTAGCTACAACCATGAATCTTGCCGCTGAAAAATACGGTATTAAATATAAAATTGACGGTCATTCGTTCAGAACTGAAGGCTCTGCACCTATGGGCTGGATATACATGGACGCTAAGTACATACAGAGTGTTCATAAAGAGTTTGGTACTGTACCGATGAAAACATTTCCCAATTTATGGCTTTCAAAACAATTGAAATGGATGTTGTTTAATCAAATAAAATCGATTAGACCGCTTTATTATCTGCAATACGATAAAGAAGCAGCTAAAGCAATGTTAGCTAAAGATTACGGATGGACATGGTATGGCGGTCATCATCTAGAGAATAGAACCTCATCATTTTTTCATAGTTATTTCTTTCCTAAACGTTGGAATACAGACTTTCGAATTGCAGGATATTCAGCTTATTGTAGAGATGGGCGAATGACTCGGGAAGAAGCCCTAAATCTGATGAAAGAAGAGCCTCATATTGAAGACGGTTTATTAGAGTTTTACAAAAAACGTTTGAATCTTTCAGATGAAGAATTTGAGCGCTTAATGAATTTGCCTAAAAAGCACTATACGGACTTTAAAACGTATAAAAAAACCTTTGAACGCATGCGGCCATTTTTCTATTTAATGGCGAAATGGAAGCTCATACCATGGAGCTTTTACATTAAATATACCTTGCCCCATAATGTAGAAAAAAAATAGTCGCATTATTTTAATCCAAGCCTTTGTTGCGTATTTAGTTAGGTATTTTGTTATTTTGAAAAAACTATTAATTACATGCACGAGTATCATGCAAATGATACTCGTTAGAATTAGCTACTATATTTGTAGATTTTTTAATATAAAAAAGCAAGATGGCTGGGTTGTTGTTGCTGTTGAAACGGCTTCAATGCTGAAGAATATTTCAAGCGCATTACCGAATTCAGTGTCGGTTAATTTTGCTCCTAATCGCTTTTATGATTTCAATTATAATTATGAAGTATATCCAAAAAAAGGTCTTTTAAAGCTCATCACCTTAGTATATTCCCCAATATTATTCGGCTATTTACTTAGTAAATACGATAAATTTATGTACCTTGGCGCTATTGGTTTTGTAAGTCCATACACAGATGGCCGCCAGCAAGAATTTAAGTTTCTTAAGAGTATAAATAAGCAGCTAGTATGCTATTTTTTAGGCTCTGAAATTCGCTCTTTTAAATTATTAAATCAATTTTCTCAAGATCGTTCACTAGATGTACTGACTACTTACCAAGCAATTTCTCATGTGGGTATTGATGCGCCAAAAAACGAGTATAAAAGAAAACAATTGGGGCAAATAGCCGATAAATATTCCGACGTTATATTTAACCCTAGCACAGATCAAATGGCCTATATTCAACGAAAAACCTTCCCATGTATTTATTTTTTAGCCGATGACTTATTTGAACCATCGTTAAACAAATTTGATGACCTCAGTGAAATTATTGTGCTTCATGGGCCCAGTTCACCAATTATCAAAGGTACGCCGATTGTTAGGGCCGCAATAAAAAAACTCCAAATGGAAGGTTACAAATTTAAGTATATAGAGTTAATTAATGTACCACATGAACAAATGCTTAAGACATTGTGTTCGGCTCATATTGTGCTTAACGAGTTTTATGCGTTTGTGCCTGGTGTTTTTGGTTTAGAAGCAATGGCAAGTTCTTGTGCATTGCTTACATCTGCAGATGAAAATATCGAGACTACATTAGATGAAGGTGCTAACCAGGCTTGGAAAGTTACACCATATTGGATGGTTTATGATCATTTAAAACTATTTTTAGATAATCCTGACATGATAAAACCACAAGCGCTAGCAGGTCATAATTGGGCTAAAAAACATTGCACCTATGCAGCTGGCGCCAAAAAAATGAACGATATTATTAATGATTAAGGCGTTTTTTAAGGACTCTCTACTTTATACCTTTGCGAACTTATTTACTCGTGGCATTGGTTTTATATTATTACCTATTTATACTCGTGTATTATCTAAGCAGGAATATGGGCTATTTGATTATCTTACAACTATAGGTCTGATGTTAGGTGTAATAATGACATTAGAAATAACACAAGCTATATACCGCTTTATTCCTGAATATAAAGGTCAGCCCCTTCAACAAGTGAAGTTAGCATCTACAAGTTTTTGGTTTTCACTGCTGATGTACTCATTTTTATGTGTGATTTGTTTTATTTTTTCAAATGAATTATCTAAAATTTTGCTTGATGACGCAAAGTATGCGGAACTGATTAAAACCACTAGCATACTATTCTTAACTAACGCTATTTTGTTTAATTTTTCGACGTTAATGCGAGCAAATCTCTTATCTAAGCAGGTGGTATTAGTATCAACTTTTAACGCGATTTTTGTAGCGAGTTTTTCGTTGGTATTAGTGGTTTATTTAAAATTAGGTCTTCTCGGCCTTATTGCAGGGCAGTTGATAGGTGTTAGCTTAAGTATTATTATTGCATTGTTTTTTGTAAAAGCTTGGATCAAGTTAGTTTTTTGTTTTAAAGAATTAAAAGACATGTTGTCTTATTCTGCACCTTTAGTTTTCTCTAGCATTGGTGTTGTATTATCAATGTTCGTAGATAGGGTGATGCTGAAAGAGTTTTTAGGTGCGGAGCAATTGGCACCTTATGCGGTAGCAATAAAAATTGCCAGTATAGCAACGTTACTGTTGATTGGTTTCCAGTCGGCATTAACGCCTTTACTTTATTCACATTATAAAGAAAAAGACACCCCTGAAAAAGTAGCTAAATTATTTCACCTTTACTTAATCATTTCACTTTTCAGTGTAATTATTTTATCGATATTAGGTAGTTGGCTAGTTAAGATTGTTGCTGGGGAGCAATATGTCGAAGCTGTAAACTATGTTGTTCCGTTAGTTTGCGCTGCATTATTTTCAAGTATGTATATTTTCTTTCCAGGGTTGAGTATTGCAAAAAAAACATCGATTATAGCGATTGTTAATGTTCTTGTAGGCCTACTGAATGTTATACTTAATTATGTGTTTATTCCTAAGTTCGGGGCATTAGGTGCTTCCTTTAGTACGTTGCTCTCAATATCTATTGCATTGCTTTGTAATGCACTACTCGCTCAACGATTTTATAAGATACCAATTAACTATATGCTTACACTTTTAATATTCAGCAGTATTTTTTGCATTTTGATTTACTCTATCCCTTTATGAGTTATTCTTTTTATACGACTTATGCACAAAATTTATGGAGTTCATTACAAATATCATCTAAATAAATTCATTATTCGTTTCCAAATAGAGCTATAAACCTTAAAATTATCTTTCACTTAGCAAATATATAGCCATAATAACCTAAATTAATTACGCTTTATCTTGAGGGATAAATATGCCAGGAATTACTTATTGTAAATCAAAAATAGCGATTGACGATATAAAATCATTTAAACAAGATATGAATTATTCGAGTACTATTGAGCTTAATAGTTATATAGAAACTGAGAATGAACTGTTTTTCTCTAACTATGCAATAAATTATCCTAATAAGGAGTATGTAGTAGGTTCTTATATCGTCTTGATTTCAGGCATGATTTATAATTTTACTGATGATGATTTATTGGGTAGATTAAAAGATATAATTGATAATATTGGTAATAACCAAAGCTTCCTGCGAAAGATAAAAAATTTCGTTGGTAGTGCTGATGGCGATTATATTTTGGTGATTTATAGTAAAGTCAATGATTTTAGGTTTATATTCAATGATATTTTGGGGCGTTTACCTCTATATTACTACGAAGGTGAGAATGGTCTTTGTATTAGTAGCGAATTTAAAGCAATATTACGATTTAGTGACAACGTTGAATTTAATATATTTGAAGTTGTCAATAAGGTGACGCTTGGCTATACGCTAGGGAAAAATACTATTTACAATAATGTTTATAATATCCAACCAGGTGAATTATTATGCGTAGGTCAGGGCTTTGCAATTGAAAAATTTAATACAACCCAAATAGACTATTTATCAGTCGAGCTTTATAAAACTAAAATGGATGCAATTAAGGATATTAAGAATCACTTCTTTGAATCTATTGAAAATAGAGTTAACAAGGTTGAAAGATTAGGTTATCGAGTAATATCAGATTTAAGCGGCGGCTTTGACTCTAGAGCTGTGATTGGAGGTGTGTCCAAGTTTTGTAGGACAGTCAACTATTATACGTTTGAATATACGCATGATGAAAGCCCTATAGCATTCGAGCTTTTTAACACTTTGGAACAACCAGGGAAATACAAAAAATTAAAATTCGAGAATAAATTAGATATACAGGAAACACCCAGAGTTTTATTTAATTTAGACTGTTTAACGAATTATTATACTTCATATATTTGTTATAAAGATGTAGACTTTTTATACCATAGCGAAGCATTAGGGAAAACAGTCCGTTTTGGCGGCCTAGGTGGTGAATTCTTTAGGCATCCATACAATACTGATATCACCCCTAGAGCTTTTGCTATTTTAGATGGTTCTTACAAAAAAGAACTTGAAGACCTTTCATCAATATTAAATTTTCAGGTAAAAGATTATAAATCTTATCTCTCGACGTACTTTAAGTCATATGCTGGTACTCATGAACAACAATTAAAAAAACTTTATGTTGAAGAGTATTACAGAATTGAAGTTGGGACAGATGCTGAGGATAGGGAGAGAATACATTTTTGGGGGGTCCAACCATTTTGGACTGTAAAATTAGTAAGAGCTTTTAATAATGTCCCTTTGTCATGGATAAATTATGATTTTTTTACACAGATTATGAATGAGATTGATAGTAAATTATTAGAAGTGGATATATTTGGGTCCGATATTAATTTGAAGTCAGCTCGAAGCAGGTATATTTATGATCTGAAGTCTAAAGTCAAACTAAATATCATTCAATTTTTAACTAAAAAATTACCTCAAGCCAAAAGCTTAATTAAAAAGAATATATATAAAGGTCGCTCTGAAAAAGTCAACTCAAAAGATATTACAGAAGAAGCTAAATTTATAATGGATAAATACTCTAGTATTTCGAAATATAAATATATTTTTAATGAAAGCTTAATTTATGATTACCTAAAGTCGAATGAAAGAAATGCAATGATTGACTCATATATAATTTATATTAATACCATTGAGTCTAAATATTGTTAAATAATGCTGTTAATTATGTAAGTTATTTATTGAATAAAGTATAGAAAGAGAATGTTGAAAATTGACTTGTTAGATTTACTTTAGGCCTTATTTATATTATTACGCTAAATCCTAGCTTTCCCCATATTGTGATTATGCAATAGGATGCCACCAGTATTTAGTTTTATTGATTTAATTATTATAATGTGATTTTTAATAGTATTTGCGACATTTCTTACCTGCAAATCAAAAGAAGAAAGCTAAAAATGAAAAAAACCTTAATTATTTTATTAGCAAGCAACCTTGATTCTCGAGGTGGGGGAAGAGAAACCTGGATAGGTAACTTCTTAAATGATCATGATATACTGAAACTTTACGACTCAATTATTGTACTAGGTAGTGAAATTACCATTTCTAATAAAGAAGTAGTTTTCCCCCGTAAAATAAAAGTTGTTAAAGATAAATATCGCAATAAAAGTTATTTACCTGGAATTATTTACTACGCAATTTTTGTAAGGAAGCAGCTAAGGACGCTTTATCGAACGACCGCTTCATATGATGTTATCTCATGTGGCTCATGGGGGGAGTCGATTTCTCTTTATTATAGCTCATTTTTTCGAAAAAAAAATGTAAGAAGTATTTGTTGGCTTCGCTCAATTATGGTGAAGGAACTTGCTCGAATTTACCCAAAATATATCCTGAACTTATGTGAAATATTAGAAGTTTATATTCTAAAAAAGTACAAGTTTATTATTGCTAATGGGAGTGATACTAGTAAGTACTATGTAGATAAAAAAGTTGATAACTTAACAATAGCTAATGGTATACATACAAGTGATTTTATTATTAATAATTCAACTGATGTCAAATGCCAGTTTATTGGTAGAACTAGTGTTGAGAAAGGAATCCTTCATTTAGCTAAGGCTATCCGAGTATTAAATATGGAAGATTGCCTTAAGGATATAACGTTTTCAATTATTGGGGATGGCCCTAAAACTAAAGAGATAAAAGAATTAGCGATAGATATTGACGGTCTGACCTATATGGGGGCGCTTGGTCCCAAAGAAGTTAAGTGCGAACTTGCTCAGGCCAACATATCTTTTCACTTAACGTTAAGCAAGGATATAGGGGGAGGGGGAGTATCTCACAGCCTATTAGAGGCTATGGCTTCCGGTCAACGGATAGTGTGCTGGGATAATGATATCTTTAATCAAGTTATTGGTTCAGAGTTGTTTTTTAAAGCTAAAGAAGGGGATGTAGAGTCTTTAGTTGAACAGCTGAAATTAGCAATAATAAACTGCAGGGAAGATCCGTTTGAGTACCCTAAAAAAATGAATGAATATTCTAGGAATTATGATTTTTCTGTCCATGTTGAAAAATATTGCAATTTAGTACGTTAATTTTTGAATTTGTAAGGTCATATAATGTGAAGCTAGATTTTCATAAACTAACTTTTAGGGATTTTTTACTATTTTTAGTTTTTATAGTACTCCCGATTTTTGATTCAATTAATGGGTACTTAGTTGCTAAAGGCCTGATTGCACCTGCAGGTTTAGCTTCTCCTTCTCAGTTAGGGCGCTTAGCGGTTTCTAGTTTATTAATATATATTTTGGCGACTAAAAAATTATCAATACCACCAGTATTTTTTTTAATATATTTATTAACAGTAGAAGTTTTTTCAGGTCTTTATCATCAAAGTCAATACGGCTTTACATACGGAGTTATATCGGCATATAAAATAGGGTATTTGATTTTTCTAACAGTTCTCCTGAAACATTACTCAAAAAGCCCTCAAGGCATGGGGCAACTTGTCGTTTTTTTAAAATACAACTTAATTATAATTGCAACAATGCTGTATTTTTCTACAATCACAGGAATTGGTAATAGTACTTATGGTTTCGGTTTTGGCACCAAAAGCTTTTTCGCATCAGGCAATGGGTTAGGCTTATATCTAGGTGTTGGTAGCCTGTTTTTAATTGGGGCAAGGCATTATAAACTTACAGGCTTTAGTCAAAAGACGTTACTTTACATTGTATTATCCATTGCTCTTATTGGTTCTAAAACTGCATTAATCCTCTGTGCTTTTAATTTATTGTGTATTATTGTACTTTCAAAATACAGAGCCAGCTTTATAATAGTATTGTCTGCATTGGTATTCATCTTTTTGCCTGCAATAATAGATACTTTGAGTGTTTTATTCGATGTTATTTTAAATAGATTAACCAATTCCGATAATTTAATATTGTATTTAGGCAGTGGTAGAATTGATTATGTAGTTGATGCCTTTGGCCTCTTTCTTCAAGAGGACCCTAATCCTTTTAGGTTGTTATTTGGAATGGGGGCTTATACATCTTTTCAAGATCCTTTGTTTGTTCGAGAATTTGATACATTAGAAACAGACCTTTTTGATTTATTGTTCATGTATGGTTTATTTGCTGTAATTGCATATTTAGCTGTTATTGGTGTCGTGCTGTTTAAGCTAAGAAATTATAAAGTCTTGTTTTTAGGTATGTTACTGCTTTCGCTGCACTCAATTATTGCTGGGCACGTACTTTTTAATGGTATGAGTTCAGTCTGTTTTGCTTTATTTATCTGTGTTGCTAGTTTTTTATCTAACAAAAGGACGTTAAATGATAAAGTCGATACTTAAATTTTCTGTGTTAAAAATCAAAGGTCGTACTATTACTTTTGATGAAAAAGTGCGTGATATTGATTTGCTCAGTTTACTCTTCACGCAAGGGTTTGCCGTGTTAAGAGGCTTGTTAAGATTCAGGAAAGTGGTTTTTTTAGGAAACAATGTTGTCATTAAAGCTAAACGAAACGTTAAATTTGGCAAAGGTGTTTCTATTGGTGACTATTGTACATTAGATGCACTAGGGCATGAGGGACTATGCATTGGGGCGGGTTCATCAATAGGTTCTTTTTCATTGTTAAAAGTAAGCGGCACATTAAAGTCTCTTGGTAAAGGTATAAATATTGGATGTAATGTCGGTCTCGGGGATTTTACTCATATTGGTGGGGCTGGCGGTGTTGAGATTGGTGATGACACTATTGCTGGTGCTTATCTAAGTATTCACCCAGAAAACCACGTTTTTTCAGACACTAACGAGCTTATCCGCAACCAAGGTGTCTCCAGAAAAGGGATATCAATAGGTAGGAATTGCTGGGTCGGAGCTAAAGTCACGGTTTTGGATGGTAGTATAGTAGGCGATGGTTGTGTTATTGCTGCTGGTGCGGTCGTTAATGGGGTGTTTCCCAATCATGTTGTTGTTGGTGGGGTACCGGCAAAATTTTAAAAGAAATAAAAAATGTCAAATAATATAGATTTGTTTTATGTCCACCTTTTCAATGACTTTAGTGGCAGTCCTAGAGTGTTTAAAGACGCAATAGATAGTAATATTAATAATTTCGGTAAAACTTATGTTGTAACGAGCAAACATCAAGGTTTTCTAGATGGTGTTAATGCTAGTCGAATTAATTGCTTCTATGCCAGAAGTAATAATAGGTATATGCAGCTTTTTTACTTTATTCTCTCTCAAATATTACTGTTTGGTCAGCTATCCTGTTTTTTACTTAAAGGGCGGCTTGAAGGCCGTAAGTCAACGGTTATTATTAATACTATGTTGCCATTCGGTGCAGGGCTTTCCGCTAAATTTTTTGCTAATAGTATTGTATATTATGTTCATGAAACACACATTAAACCTGATGTATTGAAGTGTTTTTTACGTTTTTTTATAGAGCATTGTGCAACCCATGTTATTTTTGTCTCGAAATACCTTCAGCAAACGGAGTCATTTAAAAAACCATTGGCTGAAGTGATTTATAATGGCTTAAGAACAGACTTTCCTGTGGTAAAGGACGTTGATTCGAAGGCAAAGTTTATGCATAAGCAATTGTTTTTTGCTGGTTCATTAAAATCTTATAAAGGAATTGACCAATTACTTCAACTTGCTTTGCATTTACCTGATTTCAAGGTGATCGCTGCGGTTAATTGCGAAGAGGTAGAGCTGGCCCAATATAAAAAGAGTAATATAATACCTAAAAATATGTTGTTTCATATTCGCCCACTTAACATCCAATCTTATTTCGAACAAAGTTTTTTAGTATTGAACTTATCGCTGCCTGATGGTTGGGTGGAGACCTTTGGTTTATCGCTTTTAGAAGGGATGGCTTTTGGCTCACCTGTAATCTCGCCACCGGTAGGGGGGCCTATTGAATTTGTAAACAGTAGTAATGGTTATTTAGTGGATTCGCGACAGACAGAGAAAATTGTTGAGTTCATTTTACATTTAAACAGCTCCTTCGATGTGTGGAATGCTTATTCGCAACAAGCGTTTCAAACGTCAAAGCTGTTCACCGCTGAAGAGTATAAAAAATCCTTTAAAGCATATTTTCAAAAATTTGATTTAGTGTGAAATTTTCCTATGAGTAAAAGAGTTATGATATCAATCATTGGCACCGTTGGTGTTCCTGCCTGTTATGGCGGGTTTGAAACGTTAGTTGAGAATTTACTCGATGAAAATGAAAATGATAAAGTGATTAGCGTTTATTGCTCTTCAAAAAGCTATAGCGACAAAGCCAAAAAATACAAAAATGCACAATTGTATTATATTCCTTTAAACGCCAATGGCGTACAAAGTATTCCATATGATATTTTCTCGTTATGTCATGCAGTAATTAAAGGTACTGATAATATTCTGCTGTTAGGTGTATCCGGTGCTATTTCCTTACCTTTTATCAGGCTGTTCACTAAGGCTAAAATTATCACAAATATTGATGGTTTAGAGTGGCGCAGAGCAAAGTGGGGTAAATGGCCGAAACGTTTTTTAAAGCTTTCTGAAAAATTAGCAGTGAAATATTCTGATGTTGTTATTTCCGACAATCAAGCGATCGCGGATTATGTAAAAAATGAATATGGTGTTGTGTCAGAAGTCATAGCTTATGGTGGTGATCATGCGGTTGTAAATGATTTAAACCGTTCGGATGAGGGGTATGCATTAGCTTTATGTAGAATCGAGCCTGAAAATAATATTGAATTAATTTTAGAAGCATTTAGCCAAAAAGATAAAGCATTAAAATTCATTGGTAACTGGGACAATAGTGAGTTTGGTCGAACCATGAAAGCTAAATATGACCAGTATGATAATATAGAAATTATTAATCCTATTTATGATATTAATACGCTTTTTGATATTCGTCAAAAATGTAGTTTTTATGTACATGGGCATTCAGCAGGCGGTACTAACCCTTCTTTAGTTGAAATGATGCACTTTAATAAAAGCATTGTTGCTTATGATTGCAACTACAATATTGCTTCAACCGAAAGTAAGGCTCGGTTCTTTAAAAACACTGAGGAATTAGTCGAGTTGATAGAGAATTCTGCAACCTTCAATAACGGCGTTGTTATGCAAGAAATAGCAGAGCGCCGCTATACTTGGAAAATAGTAAAAGAACAGTATTTTAGTTTGTTTAAATAAAGAGAAAATTATGAGAAAAGGAATTATCTTAGCAGGTGGTAGTGGTACTCGCCTTTATCCACTCACAAAAGTGGTTAGTAAGCAATTGATGCCAGTTTACGATAAGCCAATGGTTTATTATCCTCTTGCTACCTTAATGCAAGCAGGGATACGAGAGATATTGATTATATCAACTCCTGAAGAAACTAGTCGTTTTGAAGATTTACTCGGTAATGGCGAAAATTTTGGAATTTCAATTTCCTATAAAGAGCAGCCTAGCCCTGATGGTTTAGCCCAAGCTTTTATCCTTGCTGAAGAATTTCTTGATGGAGCCCCAGCTGCATTAGTGCTTGGCGATAATATGTTTTATGGACATGACTTAACTAAGTCACTGCAAAGCGCCAATGCGCAAACAACAGGTGGTACTGTTTTTGGCTATCATGTTTCCAATCCACGTTCTTACGGTGTAGTTGAGTTTGACGCTAGTGGTACGGCAATTTCTATTGAAGAAAAGCCGGCTGAGCCTAAGTCGAATTATGCAGTGCCAGGATTATACTTTTTTGATTCACGTGTAGTTGAATTTGCTAAAAATGTTAAGCCTTCAGCGCGTGGCGAATTAGAAATTACTGATGTTATTGACCAGTACTTGCAAGCAGGTGAATTAAAAGTTGAAATTATGGGCCGTGGTACGGCTTGGCTTGATACCGGTACTCATGATGATTTACTCGCGGCTGCACAATTTATTTCTACTATTGATAAACGCCAAGGTCTGAAAGTTAATTGTCCTGAAGAAGTAGCTTATCGCAATGGTTGGTTGAGTGAAGAGAAGTTGCGTGAAATAGCACAGCCTTTGCGTAAAAGTGGCTATGGTGAGTATTTGATTAAATTAATTGAAGATCGGGTGTTTTAAGTATTCTTTATTTTTTGTAGGGAGCGCGGCTTTAGTCGCTTGTTTGTGGTTAAATTTTGTTTGTAGCACTGCGAATAAATTCGCCTCTACGGTAGACAACAGAAACATAGCTATAAGCTGACAGTTTTGAGCTTGCAGTAAACCACAACCATGATGTGGCACTTGTTTAACTGATAGCTGCAAGCTTCTAACTTACAGCTTTAATGAGATTTTATGAATTATATAGATACTGCTATAGCGGATGTAAAAATTATTGAGCCAAACGTGTTTGGTGATGAACGTGGTTTTTTTATGGAAACCTTTCGTGTTGATGAGTTTACTAAGCACTGTGCAGCACGCACTTTTGTACAAGACAACCATAGTAAGTCAGGGCATGGCATTTTACGAGGCTTACATTACCAACTGAAAAACACTCAAGGTAAGCTTGTGCGTGTTACTTCTGGTGAAGTTTACGACGTTGCGGTTGATATGCGTAAATCATCACCTACTTATGGCCAGCATGTTGGTGTTGTACTTTCTGGTGAAAATAAACGTCAATTATGGGTGCCTGAAGGCTTTGCTCATGGTTTTTATGTGATGAGTGATTCAGCAGAGTTTGTTTATAAATGTACCGATTACTATGCCCCTGAGCATGAAGTTTCATTGTTATGGGATGATCCTGCGTTAAACATCCAATGGCCGCTACGCGATGGTAATTTACCTTCGTTATCTGCAAAAGATGAAGTAGGGTTATTGTTTAAAGATGCGCCCTCGTTCTAGTAAATAGACTAGCCAATAAATAGATATAGTAATATAGACAATAAAATGAAAATAATTGTTATTGGAAAATCTGGCCAGCTTGCTTGGGAATTAGCCCAGCTTTCGACGCCTGAGCATGAAATCGTTTGTTTTGGGCGAGATGATGTTAACCTTGAAGATGTAACTGCGCTTACTAACATGTTGCATCTTCATAATGCTGCAGGTGTTATTAATGCGTCTGCTTATACCGCAGTAGATAAAGCTGAAAGCGATGTTGAAAATGCTTTTATGCTTAACGCAAAAGCTGTGGGTAATTTAGCCCAAGCCTGTAAAGCCTTAGCTGTCCCGCTTGTACATGTTTCAACTGATTTTGTGTTTCATGGTGATAAAGGCTCGCCTTATTTACCAAGTGATAAAATAAACCCACTAGGTGTATATGGCGCGAGTAAAGCCCAAGGTGAACAGCTAATTGCCGATATTTATCCCGAGCGTAGCGCTATTATTCGGACGTCTTGGGTGTATTCCACGCACGGCAATAACTTTGTAAAAACCATGTTGAATTTAATGGCGTCTAAACCAGAACTTGGTGTTATCAGTGACCAAATAGGTAGCCCAACTTATGCGAAAGGCCTAGCGGAAACATGTATTGCATGCCTGAATAACCAAGTGATTGGTATTCATCATTATACAGATTCGGGTGTGGCAAGTTGGTTTGATTTGGCTGTGGCAATTCAAAACTTTGGCTTGGAGCTTGGCTTGTTAGATAAAAGAATAGCTATTAAGCCGATCACCACTGCGCAATATCCAACGCCTGCTAAACGCCCACATTATAGTGTGATGGATAAAGCGAGTTTAGCAAACGCTTTACCGGAAATATCGTTAACACACTGGCAAGAACAGTTAAAAGCTATGTTGACAGCGCTAAAAGTAGAGCGTGAAGCACAATTAGCGTTTATTAATTAGAGATTATTATGAAAAGATTATTAGTTACAGGTGGTGCGGGTTTTATTGGTGCTAACTTTGTGCACTATTGGATGGCTAAATATCCGACTGATAAAGTCGTGGTGCTTGATGCACTAACTTATGCCGGCAATGTTGCTAACTTAGATTCTGTAAAAGACCAAGCTAACTTTACCTTTGTGCACGGTAATATTTGCGACCAGGGGTTAATTGAAACATTACTGCTTGAACATGGTATTGATACCTTAGTGCATTTTGCGGCGGAATCTCATGTTGACCGCTCAATTACTGGCCCAGATGCATTTATTGAAACCAATATCATCGGCACGTATAGTTTACTTAAAGCGGCTAAAAAAGTGTGGTTAGACGGCGAGAGTATTCATGAAGGCCATCGTTTTCATCATGTATCTACCGATGAAGTATATGGCACGCTTTCATCTACTGACCCTGCTTTTACCGAAGATACGGCGTACGCCCCTAATTCACCTTATTCTGCCAGTAAAGCAGCAAGTGATCACTTAGTGCGTGCTTATCATCATACTTATGGCTTAAATGTTACTACCAGTAATTGTTCAAATAATTATGGGCCATTTCATTTTCCTGAAAAGCTTATTCCTTTAGTTATTACTAATATTTTGCACGATAAAGCCTTGCCAATATACGGAGATGGCCAACAAATTAGAGACTGGCTATACGTTGAAGATCACGCTTACGGCATTGATTTAGTTTTACAAAATGGCCGAGTTGGTGAAAATTACAATATTGGTGGCGACAATGAATGGGCAAATATTGATATTGTTAAAACTATTTCAAAATTGGTTGAACATGAGTTTGTTAAAAACACAAATTTAGCTACCCGTTTTCCGGCGGCTAAAGCGGCGATGGCGCAAAACACTGAATCACTTATTACTTACGTGAAAGACCGGCTTGGCCACGACCGTCGTTATGCCATTGACGCGACTAAAACCAACAATGAGTTGAGCTACCAACCGAAAGAGTCATTTGAAACGGGTATTGCTAAAACCGTTGCTTGGTATTTAAATAATGAAGCTTGGTGGCAGAGTGTGATGGATGGCTCATACCAAAACTGGATAGCAGAGCAATATTCATAAATATTACCCGTAGCTAAAAATAACTGAAATATATTAAATTATTGAGTTGTTGTAAGCAGTTTTGGTGATTTAAAATAGCGCTTTGTACTAGCTTTAGGTGTCATTGTTAGCAATCGTTTGAAAGGGGGGAAACGCTGTAATTATTCTATCGCTAGACAATACGGCTTCAAATTTTTCATCTATAAATGTCATGACAAGTACTGAAACAACCCATACAATAAATATAAAGTTGCCAATAAGGATAAAAATGCCAAATAAGATCACAAAAGCGGTAATACCTGTCGCAGGTTTAGGTACTCGAATGTTGCCAGCAACTAAAGCTATTCCAAAAGAAATGCTGCCGATTGTTGATAAACCCCTTATTCAATACATTGTTAATGAATGTATTGCTGCCGGTATTAAAGAAATTGTGTTAGTTACGCATTCTTCTAAAAACGCCATTGAAAATCATTTTGATAAATCATTTGAGCTGGAAACGACATTAGAAAAGCGTGTTAAGCGCCAGTTACTTGATGAAATTCAAGCAATATGTCCAAAAGATGTCACCATTTTGCATGTTCGCCAAGGTGAAGCAAAAGGTTTGGGTCATGCGGTATTAAAAGCTCGACCGATTATTGGTAATGAACCGTTTGTGGTGGTGTTGCCTGATGTTATTTTAGATGATGCGACTGCAGATTTAAAAACTGAAAATTTAGCCGCGATGTTAAGCCGTTATAACGAGGTAGGTGGTTACAGCCAAATTATGGTTGAGCCTGTTCCTATGGAGCAAGTCAGTAGTTACGGTGTGGTCGATTGTGGTGGTGTTGATCTCGCACCTGGCCAGTCACAACCCATGACTGCTATTGTTGAAAAGCCAGCGATGGAAGACGCGCCGTCAAATCTCGCTGTGGTTGGCCGTTATGTGTTATCTGAAAAAATTTGGGATTTATTAAAACTAACACCGCCTGGTGCGGGTGATGAAATTCAATTAACTGATGCTATTGCGATGCTAATGGAAAAAGAAACCGTTGAAGCATTTCATATGACAGGTAAGTCACATGATTGTGGTTCTAAGTTAGGTTATATGAAAGCCAATGTTGAATATGGTTTACGTCACCCAGAAATGGCTGATGAATTTAGAAGTTATTTGACTGAGTTGATGAATAGTTAAATTAAGTTTTAAGCTATCAGTTTTAAGCTTTCAGTTTAAAGAAAAGAAAAGAAAAAAGAATCGCAGACAGCTTAAAGCTAATCAGGTTTACTGCATTCTTAACACTCAAAGGTTATATATGTCTTTAGATGTTCGATGGCAACAAAGGTTGAGTAATTTTAATTTAGCCCTTAATGGGTTATCTGAGGCTGTAAATTTAAATAAAGAACGCCCACTCAGTAAACTGGAAGAGCAAGGCTTAATTCAGGCCTTTGAATATAACTATGAGTTAGCCTGGAATGTTATTAAAGATTTTTATGAAGCGCAGGCGGAAGTTGGTATTCAAGGTAGTCGTGATGCTATTCGTATAGCCTTTAAACGCGGTCTAATTGATAATGGCAGTTTATGGATGGAAATGATTAAAAGTAGAGTGCTAACTTCACATACTTATAATCGTGAAACTGCTGCTAAAATATCTGCACAAATTATTAATGAGTATTACGATGCTTTTGTCTTGCTGAATACCAAATTAAATGATCTTCAAACAAAAGATCAGAGTTTACTTTAATAATGTTTGGCTTAGAACCTGATGCTATTGATGCCATTAAAGCTATATTTAGAAAATACTCAACTATTGATACGGTAATACTTTATGGCTCGAGAGCAAAGGGAAACTTTAAGATAGGGTCTGATATTGATATAACGCTTTTAGGTGAAAAATTGACTTATAAAGACCTAATTAATATTAGTATTGAGTTAGATGATTTACTCTTACCTTATGAGTTTGACTTGTCGATTTATGAAGATATAGACAGTAATAGTTTACTTGAACATATTAAGCGAGTTGGTGTAGAGTTTTATCGTAAAGCGGGAAAAGAAAAGAGATATAGCTAAGAAAAATCTGTCAGCTATCAGTTTTAAGCTTTCAGAAAAACATAGCTGTAAGCTGTTAGTATTGAGCTGTCAGCTGTCAGAGAAAAGAAAAACCATAAGTTTGGTGCTTGTTTTACTAACACTTTAAACTGTCTCTTGTCTGACAGCTTAAAACTTCTTTAGAGATTTATATGGATATTGAGTATTTAACCAAGCTAAGTACTAAAGCGCGGATACGTGAGTTGTTTTCACTGTTTAGTGATGATGCACGAAGTGACAATTATTCGGTTTCGGCAGCGGGTTTATTTTTAGATTATGCTAAGCAAAATATTGTTGATAGCGAGTTTGCGCCGTTATTTACTTTGGCTGAGCAAGTTGACCTTGCCGGTAAAATAGCGGCTCAGTTTGCGGGTGATGAATTAAACTGCACTGAACAACGTGCGGTATTACATACGGTATTACGTGCGCCAGATGCGATGAAACATGATGTTTTAGGTGCAGAGGCGCAAGAGGTTATTGATACTGAAGCTAAAATGGCGAAGATTGTTGATGATGTGCAATCAGGTAATGTTCGCTCGATTACAGGCGAAAAGTTTACTGATATTCTCGCGATAGGTATTGGTGGCTCTTATTATGGCGTAAAAGTGGCCTTGTCAGCACTGGTTCCTTATCATCAGCAAGGTTTGAAAGCCCATGTGCTAGCCAATGTTGATGGTGACGCTGCACAAGAAAAATTTGCTAAACTTAATGCCTCAACCACACTCGTGGTGGTTATTTCTAAAACCTTTTCTACTCAAGAAACTCTACTGAACGCCACTATCGTTAAAGCGTGGATGCTTAAAGCTTTAGCTGATAGCGATAATTCACCTGCTGACATTATTGCTCAACACTGGTATGCGGTAAGCACTAATATTGCGGCTGCGACACAATTTGGTATAAATGCGGAAAACATTTTGCCTATGTGGGATTGGGTAGGGGGCCGATTTTCGTTATGGTCAGCGGTGGGTTTACCACTGGCATTGATCATTGGTAATACGCATTTTAATGCTTTAAAAGCCGGTGCTCACGCGATGGACGAGCATTTTAAACATGCAACGTTTGAGCAGAATATGCCCGTTATTATGGCATTATTAGGTGTTTGGAATCGTAACGGTTTAGGCTACCCGAGTTTAGCTATTTTACCTTACAACCATGCGCTCAGGGCTTTGCCGGGGTATTTGCAACAAACAGATATGGAAAGTAATGGTAAATCTGTTGATAATAATGGCAACAAGTTAAATTATTTAACTGCGCCGGTAGTTTTTGGTCAAGAGGGCACGAACGGTCAGCACGCTTTTATGCAATTAATGCATCAAAGTGCTGATATTATTCCCACTGATTTTATTTTATCACTGGCTCCTACCAGTGAACATTTAGCTAATCATGATGCCTTAGTGGCAAATTGTTTTGCGCAAAGCGAAGCGCTAATGCAAGGTAAAACCTTAGCACAAGCCGAACAAGAGCTGCGTTTATCTGGCGCAGATGAAGCTGAGATTAAAAGGCTCGCTAGCCATAAAACCATGAAAGGCAACACCCCAAGTAACACTTTATTGATGCAGCAGCTTGATCCGAAATCGCTAGGTGCGCTGTTGGCGCTTTATGAGCATAAAATATTTGTCCAAGGCGTTATCTGGCAAGTAAATTCTTACGATCAGTGGGGCGTAGAATTAGGCAAACAGCTAGGTAAAGAAGTACTAAATGTTATGGCTAAGCCGATGGCCGAAATTGATAGTACAACACTCTCTGCTTCCTCATTAGCACTGATCCGTCGCTATAAACATAATTTAGGTAACAGCTAAATTAATCCCAATAGCACTTTAGTTACTCTGAATTTTTAGCTTTATATTATTTTGGTATAACCAAGCTTTTACTTATATGGATAATGCTTGGTCGCTGTGGCATGATATTAACCAATATTATGTCAACACCTTTAGTGAACAGCGATGCCTTTAACACATTTACAAAAGCTTGAAGCCGAATCTATCCATATTATGCGCGAAGTTGCCGCAGAATTTGATAATCCCGTAATGCTTTACTCTGTAGGTAAAGATTCAGCGGTACTATTACACCTAGCGCGTAAAGCTTTTGCGCCGGGTAAAATACCTTTTCCACTACTTCATGTTGATACTAACTGGAAATTCAAAGAGATGATCGCTTTTCGTGATCAAATGGCGAAAGACCATGGCTTTGATTTACTGGTGCATAAAAATCCTGAGGGCATGGCGATGAATATCAGCCCTTTTGAACATGGTAGTGCTAAGCATACTGATATCATGAAAACGCAAGGCTTAAAGCAGGCATTAGACCAATATGGTTTTGATGCGGCCTTTGGTGGCGCACGCCGTGATGAAGAAAAGTCGCGTGCCAAAGAGCGTGTTTATTCATTCCGTGATAAAAACCATCGTTGGGATCCTAAAAGCCAACGTCCAGAGTTGTGGAATGTTTACAACGGTAAAGTTAATAAAGGTGAAAGCATCCGAGTTTTTCCCTTATCAAACTGGACCGAACTTGATATTTGGCAATATATTTATTTAGAAAGTATTCCAATTGTACCGTTATATCTAGCTGAAAAACGTCCAGTAGTTGAACGTGACGGGACATTAATTATGGTTGATGATGACCGCATGCCAATTGGTGATGATGAAGAAGTACAAATGAAAAGTGTGCGCTTTAGAACCTTAGGTTGTTACCCATTAACAGGTGCTGTTGAGTCAACAGCGACGACTTTACCTGAAATTATTCAAGAAATGCTATTAACCAAAACCTCCGAACGACAAGGGCGCGTGATTGATCACGACTCTGCTGGCTCGATGGAGAAAAAGAAAATGGAAGGATATTTTTAAAACTGCGTTTTAAAAATATCCGAGAGTTGTAAGTTTGAAGCTATCAGCTATCAGTAAAAACAAGGAAAAGAAAGTTTAAAGTTTGAAGCTATCAGCTTTCAGTAAAAACAAGGAAAAGAAAGTTTAAAATTTAAAGTTTGAAGCTATCAGCTATCAGTAAAAACAAGTGCCATACTGATGGTTTAGGTTTTACTGACAGCTTATAGCTATGTTTATAGGTTTTACTGACAGCTTAAAACTGACAGCTTATAGCTATGTTTTTAGGTTTTACTGAAAGCTTAAAACTGACAGCTTATAGCTATGTCTTTAGGTTTTACTGAAAGCTTAAAACTGACAGCTTATAGCTATGTTTATAGGTTTTACTGAAAGCTTAAAACTGACAGCTTATAGCTATGTTTTTAGGTTTTACTGAAAGCTTAAAACTGACAGCTTATAGCTATGTTTTTAGGTTTTACTGATAGCTTTAAACTGACAGCTGTTAGCTTTGTCTTAACAAGGATTTGTTATGAACTTTGAGAAGTTAGAGGTGTGGAAAAGAGCTGCGCGGTTATCGGCGGAAATTTATAAGCAAACGGTGTCTTTACGTGATTTTGGTTTTAGGGATCAAATTACACGCTCTGGATTGTCTGTACCGAGTAACATTGCTGAAGGCATGACTCGTGAAACACCGAAGGATAAACGGCATTTTATTACCATCTCGCGTTCATCACTGGCCGAGCTGAGAACACAAATTTACATTGGAATCGAGATTGGCTATTTACCAAAAGATAAAGGCCAATACTGGATTAAAGAAACAGAAGAGTTATCAGCCATGTTAACCGGGTTGAGAAACACGATTTAAAAAAGAAATTAAGAGCAGTTTAAAGCTATCAGTAAAAACGTTTTAAGCTGTCAGCTGTCAGTAAAAACAAGTGCCACACTGATGGTTTGTCTTTTAACTGAAAGCTTAAAACTGAAAGCTTACAGCTACAACGTAATTAGGAATAATGATGATTGATTCACCCGCGAAAGATGTGCTTGATAGCGATTTGCTTGAAACTGACATTGAGTCTTATTTAAAGCAGCATGAAAATAAAGAAATGGTGCGCTTTTTTACTTGTGGCAGCGTTGATGATGGTAAAAGTACCTTAATCGGTCGCTTATTGCATGATTCGAAAATGATCTTTGAAGATCAATTAGCCGCGATTGAAAATGACAGTAAGAAGTCAGGCACTACCGGTGAAGCGATTGATTTAGCTTTATTAGTTGATGGTTTGCAGTCTGAGCGTGAGCAAGGTATTACCATTGATGTAGCTTATCGTTATTTTGCTACTGATAAACGTAAGTTTATTATTGCTGATACTCCAGGCCACGAACAATATACTCGAAATATGGCTACGGGTGCATCAAATTGTGATCTTGCCATTATCTTGATTGATGCTCGTCATGGCGTGCAAGTGCAAACTCGTCGTCATTCTTTTATCTGCTCTTTGTTAGGCATTAAGCATGTATTAGTAGCAGTAAATAAAATGGACTTGGTTGATTACAGCCAAGATCGTTATCAAGAAATTAAAAAAGAATATCGTAAATTTGCGGATGACTTAGCGTTTGATGATGTGCGTTTTGTGCCTATTTCGGCGCTTAATGGCGACAATGTTGTTGAAGAAAGTGTCAACATGCCTTGGTATCCTGGCGCGACCATGATGAAGTTGCTTAATACCATTAAAGTTGATGATCAAAAAGGCTTTACGCAATTTCGATTGCAAGTGCAATATGTTAACCGTCCTAACTTAGATTTTAGAGGTTTTGCTGGTACGGTTGGCTCTGGCCATATTCGTGTTGGTGATGAAGTGGTTGCTTTGCCATCAGGTAAAGAAAGTATTGTTAAATCAATTGTTACCTTTGAAGGTAATATTGACCGTGCTGATCAGGGCATGGCTATTACGCTGACCTTAGAAGATGAAATAGACATCAGCCGTGGTGAAATGATTGTTAAGAAAGGTCATTTGCCGTCATCAGCTAAAGAACTCAGTGCAACCGTTGTTTGGATGCATGAAGATGAGCTTGAACCTGGTCGTGAATACTATATTAAACAGGGCAGTAAACTTACTACTGGCCATGCACTAAATATTAGTCATCGTATTGACGTAAATACCTTGGAAGAATCTAATGTTGACCAATTAGCGTTAAATGAAATTGGTGTGGTTAACTTTGAAGTCGCTGAAAAATTGCATTTTGATGCATACAACGACAACAAAGCAACAGGTGCATTTATCATTATTGATCGCTTGAGTAACATCACGGTTGGTGCCGGTATGATCAATGGTGCCTTAGAGGCACAGCAAGAACATCAATATTCTGACTTTGAAAAAGAACTGAACACTTTAGTGCGTAAACATTTCCCGCACTGGGGTGCTCGTGACTTGTTAAAGAAATAACCATAGGAATAGCTGTCAGTTAAGAGCAGCTATCAGCTATCAGTTAAAGACAAGAGACTCGTTTCGAATTTGTTTTTGATTTTACTGAGAGCTTAAAACTGAAAGCTTACAGCTATAAGTTTTAAGCTCTCAGCTGTCAGTTAAAGACAAAAGACTTGTTTTGAGCTTGTTTTTGATTTTTACTGACAGCTTAAAACTGAAAGCTTACAGCTATATTTTGTGTGTTTTATTGAAGGCTTACAGCTGTTTTTTAGGTTGATATTATGTTGTTTATGCAGTGGTTATTTGTGTTGATATTTGTATTAACACTTGTCGCGCTAGTTCGCTTTTCCAGTATTCCTGAGCGGGTATTTGGTAGTGCTACGCTGGCGTGTTTAGCTGCTTCTTTTGTTTCTTCAAATGATATTCTTCATAATGCGGTAAACCCTGGTTTAGTGACCTTATTGTTATTGGTGCTATGTTCATTTGCTTATGAACGTACCAGTATCTTAAGACGGATATCCGCTTTGCTACTCAGTGGTAATGAGAAGTCTGCCAGCACTAAAACCTTGTTGTTTACGGCATTAAGTTCAGCAGTAATAAGTAATACCGCTGTGGTTGCAACACTTATTTCTACGGTGAAAAAAAATACCCTGGTTAATCCTGCTAAGCTGCTTTTACCATTATCATTTGCGGCAATTTTAGGCGGTACATTGACGTTAATTGGTACTTCAACCAATCTTATTGTTAATTCTTTGTGGCTTAAACAAGGGCAAGAGAGCTTTGGCTTTTTTGATTTTAGTTTGGTAGGGCTTGTTGCGTTAATCGTGTGTTTAGTGGTTATTTTGGTGAGACAAAATACCCTTAAGGATATGAAAACAGATGACTTACAAGTTAAAGAGTACTTGGTAGAGGCTAGGGTAAGCGAGCAGTCTAAACTCATTGGTAAAAGTATTGAAGATAACGGTTTACGAAATTTAGACACACTATTCCTTGTTGAACTAGTTCGCTCTGGCCGCCTGATTTCTCCTGTTGCACCCGATGAAGTGATTCAGCAGCATGATAGATTAATTTTTAGTGGCGACATCAGTAAAGTGTTAGTTTTACAACAGTTTGATGGTTTAAGTTTATTTGCTGAAAAAAATGGTTTATTACGTGATAACTTGACCGAGGTATTGATTAAGCCGGATTCAGCCATTGTTGGTAAAACGCTAAAAACTGCTGGTTTTCGCGCTCGCTTTGATGCCGCCGTTGTCGCTATTCGTCGCGAAGGGATGGCATTGTCAGGTAAGTTAGGCGAGATAAAAATTCAACCAGGTGACTTTCTTGTCTTAGCCGTAGGTAATGACTTTTCTGCCCGTACTAACTTAACTAAAAATTTCTATATTCTTTCTGGCCATAAACCGGATAGCATGCTTTCAGGCTGGCGTGATTCGTTAGCTATATTTGGTTTTGTGTCAGCGATTGCCTTAACGCTATTTAGCTCGATAAGTTTATTGTCTAGTTTAATGTTTTACATTGCGATATTAATTTTAACGGGGTGTTTAACGGTTAATGAAATTAAGCGTCGTTTCCCGATTGAAATTTGGTTAATTGTGCTCGGTGCCTTAACCTTAGCGCAGGCTTTTGAAAATAGTGGTGCTGCAGCGATTTTTGCTGGTGAAATTGAGCAGTTATTAACAGGACAAAGTGCGATTATCGCGCTAGTGGTTATTTTCTTTATCACTTTATTGCTCACCGAAGTTGTCACTAATAGTGCTGCCGCGGCATTAATATTTCCCATTGCTTACAATGTAGCGATTGGGTTAGGGGTAAACCCAATGCCCTTAGTTATGGCAGTAGCGTTTGGTGCCAGCGGTAGTTTTATCAGTCCTTATGGCTACCAAACTAATATTATGGTCTTTAATGCCGGTAATTATAAAATATCAGACTTTGTTAAGTTCGGTTGGCCAATAACTTTCGCATATAGCGCGGTAGTATTAACCATGATACCGCTGGTTTATAAGTTTTAATACTGGTATTAAGCGATAAGTTTTGAGCTTTCAGTAAAAACAAGTAAGAGAAAGTTTGAAGCTGTCAGCTATCAGTAAAAACAAGTAAGAGAAAGTTTGAAGCTGTCAGCTATCAGTAAAAACAAGTAAGAGAAAGTTTGAAGCTATCAGCTTGCAGTAAAAACAAGTAAGAGAAAGTTTGAAGCTGTCAGCTGTCAGTAAAAACAAGTAAGAGAAAGTTTGAAGTTGTCAGCTTGCAGTAAAAACAAGTAAGAGAAAGTTTGAAGTTTTCAGCTGTCAGTAAAAACAAGTAAGAGAAAGTTTGAAGCTATCAGCTGTCAGTAAAAACAAGTAGAGAAAGTTTGAAGCTATCAGCTTGCAGTAAAAACAAGTAAGAGAAAGTTTGAAGCTGTCAGCTTGCAATAAAAACAAGTAGAGAAAGTTTGAAGTTGTCAGCTGTCAGTTAAAAATAAAGACTAGTTGGGAGCTTGTTTTGTGGTTTACTGAAAGCTTTGAACTGACAACTTACCGCTATTATCTATGTTTATTTTAGGAATTTTATGAAAACTGAAAATACTGTTTGGCATGAACAGCATATTGATAAACAGCAGCGTGCTGAATTGAAACAACAGAAGCCTTGTTTACTTTGGTATACCGGCCTTAGTGGCTCAGGTAAATCAACCATTGCGAATGCCGTTGATGCGATGTTATTTGAACGTAGTTGCCATAGCTATTTGCTCGATGGTGATAATGTTCGCCACGGTTTAAATGGTGACTTAGGATTTAGTGATGTAGACCGTGTTGAGAACATTCGCCGTATCAGCGAAGTAGCAAAATTGTTCGTTGATGCCGGCTTAATTGTTTCTACAGCGTTTATATCGCCATTTCGTGCGGACAGAGCTTTAGCTGAAAGTAAATTGGCACCAGCTGAGTTTATCGAAGTCTTTATTGATACACCGATTGAGATTTGTGAACAACGTGATCCTAAAGGTTTATATAAACTTGCCAGAGCGGGTGAGATTAAAGACTTTACTGGTATCGACTCTGCTTATGAAGCGCCTGAAAAAGCACAAATTCATATTAATACTGACGGTAAAAGCATTGAACAATGTGCTCAACAGGTTGTTGATTACTTGGCAGAACACGGAATTATAGCTAAGAGCAAAGCTGCAAGCTTTCAGTAAAACCAAAAAATAGCTGTAAGCTTTCAGTTTTGAGCTTTCAGTAAAACCAAAAAATAGCTGTAAGCTGTCAGTTTTAAGCTTTCAGTAAAAGCAAAACCAAGCGCCTAACCAAGAGTGTGGTGTTTGGTTTTACTTGTTTTAGCTGATAGCTTCAAACTAAGAACTTAGCTGTAAGCTATTAGTTTTTAGCTTTCAGTAAAAGCAAAACCAAGCGCCTAACCAAGAGTGTGGTGTTTGGTTTTACTTGTTTTAGCTGACAGCTGACAGCTTTTAACTGATAGCTATCTTTTACTGACAGCTCCAAACTGATAACTTTCTTTTACTGATAGCTAATAATTTATTTAGGATCTTTCATGCATTTTGATGTTTTTAATGGCGATGCCGACGGTATCATTGCGCTTTTACAGCTACGACTGGCTGAGCCAAAATCTTCAACATTAATCACCGGTGTTAAACGTGATATCGAGTTATTACAGCAAGTTGACATTAAAAAAGCGACTTCGGTAACTGTACTGGATATATCAATGGAGAAAAATCATCAAGCACTGACAAACATACTCAATAATGACGTTGAGGTTTTTTATGTTGATCACCATCGCGCGGGTACTATCCCAAAGTCAAAACAGCTAAAAGCAATTATTGATACCGATGCTAATACTTGTACAAGTTTACTGGTTAATCAGCATTTAGCAGGGCGCTTTGTTTTGTGGGCAATTGTTGCCGCATTTGGTGATAATATGAATCAGGCTGCTGAACAATTGTCAGCGCAACAAGGTTTAGCGCTCAATGAGCAGGCAAAGCTTAAAGCCTTAGGCACTTATATCAATTACAATGGCTATGGGCGCTCAGTTGATGATTTGCACTTCGCACCAGCGCAGCTGTTTGAAAAGCTACTTAGTTACCCTAATCCATTTACGTTAATCGCCGAGCCTAACTCAATTTTCAGCCAGCTTGAACAAGCCTATAATGCTGATATGCAGCAAGCCTGTAACGCCGAGATATTACACGATAGTAATGTACTGCAAATTATTGAGCTCGAAAATGCCCCTTGGTCAAGACGAGTGAGCGGTGTTTTTGGTAATGAATTAGCAAATAGAGCGCCCTACAAAGCGCATGCAGTGTTAACGTTAAATGCTGATAATAGCTATTTAGTTAGCCTGCGAGCACCTTTAAATAATAAGCAAGGTGCTGGCGATCTCTGCGTGCAATTTGAGACTGGTGGTGGCAGAGCTGCAGCCGCAGGTATAAATAAGCTTTCACCAGAAAACCTTGGCAAGTTCATCGAGATGGTGTCAAAATATTATCAAGCATAATTTATCAGCATTTCGCATCTGAGAATAAGATAAATTAAATTTTGATATTTATAAGGATTTTTAGATGAGTTTGTTGATCACTGGCGGTACCGGTTTTATTGGTAGCCACACGGTTGTGGAATTATTAGCTTTAGATAAAGATATTATCATTGTCGACAACCTGGCAAACTCTTCAACCTTAGTACTCGATCGGATAAAGCAAATTAGCGGTAAAACAGTCACTTTTATTGAAGCTGATATTTGTGATCGAGTTGCGATGCAGCAAGTATTCTCCGAACATGACATTGATGCGGTAGTTCACTTTGCCGGCCTAAAAGCGGTAGGTGAGTCTAGTACTATGCCATTAAGTTACTATCATAATAATGTCTCGGGCTCAGTAACCTTGCTACAAGTTATGGCTGAACATGGCGTTAAAAACTTAGTTTTTAGTTCGTCAGCTACTGTTTATGGTGAAAGCAATCCGTCACCACTTGATGAGACTATGCCTACCTCTGCGACCAACCCTTATGGTCAAACCAAATTAATGATCGAAAATATACTCTTTGATTTAGCAAAAAGTGATGCCGAATGGTCTATTGCCTGTTTACGTTACTTTAACCCAATTGGCGCACATGAGTCAGGCTTAATTGGCGAAAATCCGAATGGTATTCCTAATAATTTACTGCCATATGTTTCACAAGTTGCCGTTGGCCGCTTAGCACAGTTACAAGTTTTTGGTGATGATTACCCAACTGCCGATGGCACTGGTGTTAGAGACTACATTCATGTTGTTGATTTAGCCCAAGGTCATGTTAAAGCATTAGAAAAACTTAACGAAATTAAAGGCTGTGTAGCGATTAACTTGGGCACAGGTAATGGTACGTCGGTACTAGAAATTGTTAATACCTTCAAAGAAATTTCAGGCCAAGATATTCCCTTTAAAATAGTGCCACGTCGTGCTGGCGATATCGCCACTGTTTATGCTGATGCGAAAGTCGCCAATAAGCTCTTAAACTGGCATGCACAGCGTGATTTAGCGACTATGATTACTGATACGTGGCGCTGGCAGTCACAAAACCCTAATGGTTTTGAATAATTAATGGTTTAGTAAATCGTATATTTGGCCGTAGACAAGCGCAATTAAGCTTTTAAAATAGGAGAATTGAATGCACAAAGGAATTATTTTAGCCGGTGGTAGTGGTACTCGTCTTTATCCATTAACCAAAGTAGTGAGTAAGCAGTTGATGCCCGTTTATGATAAACCTATGGTTTATTATCCACTTGCAACATTAATGCAAGCTGGGATCCGAGAGGTCTTGATTATATCTACGCCGGAAGAAATTCATCGCTTTGAGGATTTGCTCGGCAATGGTGATAATTTTGGTGTGTCAATCTCCTATAAAGAACAACCTAGTCCTGATGGTTTAGCACAAGCTTTTATCTTAGCAGAAGAATTTCTTGATGGTGCACCTGCGGCATTAGTACTTGGCGATAACATGTTTTATGGCCATGATCTGGTTAAGTCACTGCAAAATGCTAATACGCAAATAACCGGCGGCACGGTTTTTGGTTATCATGTTTCAAATCCTAAAAGTTACGGCGTAGTTGAGTTTGATTCTGCTGGAACTGCTATTTCGATAGAAGAAAAACCTCTAGAGCCTAAATCTAACTATGCAGTACCAGGGTTATACTTTTTTGACTCGCGTGTGGTTGAATACGCTAAAAATGTTAAGCCTTCAGCACGTGGAGAATTAGAGATAACAGATGTTATTGATCAGTATTTAAAAGCTGGCGAATTAAAAGTTGAAATTATGGGCCGTGGTACGGCTTGGCTTGATACTGGCACGCATGATGATTTGCTGGCAGCAGCACAATTTATAGCCACTATTGATAAACGTCAAGGGCTAAAAGTTAATTGCCCAGAAGAAGTGGCTTATCGTAATGGTTGGTTAAGTGAAGAGAAGCTGCGTGAAATTGCTCAGCCGTTACTTAAAAGTGGTTACGGTGAATATTTAATAAAATTGATTGAAGAGCGAGTGTTTTGATGCAATACATTGATACCGCTATTGAGGATGTTAAAATAATCGAGCCGAATGTATTTGGTGATGAACGTGGTTTTTTTATGGAAACCTTTCGCGTTGATGAATTCACTAGTCACTGTGCAGAGTATAGCTTTGTGCAAGATAATCACAGTAAATCAAGTCATGGTATTTTACGTGGTTTGCATTATCAATTGAAAAACACCCAAGGTAAATTAGTTCGTGTAACTTCTGGCGAAGTTTATGATGTGGCCGTTGATATGCGCCAATCATCACCTACTTATGGCCAACATGTTGGCGTGGTACTTTCTGGTGAGAATAAACGTCAGTTATGGGTGCCTGAAGGTTTTGCGCATGGTTTCTATGTCATGAGTGAGTCGGCAGAGTTTGTTTATAAATGTACTGATTATTATGCGCCTGAGCATGAAGTGTCATTATTATGGAATGATCCGGCGTTAAATATTCAGTGGCCTTTAGTTGACGGCAAAAAACCTTCATTATCAGCAAAAGATGAAGTGGGCCTGTTATTCAAAGATGCGCCTACGTTCTAGTGCTCTGCTTTATCAATAAATAGATAATAGATAAATGATGATAGATAATAAGAAAATGACAATAATCGTTATTGGTAAATCTGGTCAACTTGCTTGGGAATTAGCTCAGCTGTCGACACCTTCACAAGCTGTTGTATGCCTTGGACGCGATGATATTGACTTACAAGATGTTGCTGCATTAGTTAAGACGTTAAAACAGCACAAAGCTACTGCTGTTATTAATGCCTCTGCTTATACCGCGGTAGATAAAGCTGAAAGTGATAGAGAAAACGCCTACTTATTAAATACGGAAGCGGTCGGGCACTTAGCGCAAGCATGTAAGTGCTTAGCTGTGCCATTTGTGCATATTTCAACCGATTTTGTTTTTCATGGTGACAAAGGCTCACCCTATTTACCCAGTGATGAAATAAATCCATTAGGTGTTTATGGTGCGAGTAAAGCGCAAGGAGAGCAGTTAATTGCCGATATTTACCCCAAACATAGCACTATTGTTCGCACATCTTGGGTATATTCAACGCATGGCAATAACTTTGTAAAAACTATGCTGAATTTAATGGCGACTAAACCCGATTTGGGTGTTATCAGTGACCAAATTGGCACGCCCACTTATGCTCAAGGCTTAGCAAAAGCCTGTATTGCTAGTATAGCTCAGCAAGTTACTGGTATTCATCATTATACTGATACCGGTGTTGCTAGCTGGTTTGACTTTGCTGTAGCTATTCAGAATATTGCTTTAGAGCTTGGCTTGTTGGATACAAAAATACCCCTTAAGCCGATAACTACTGCGCAATACCCTACAGCCGCTAAACGTCCACCTTATAGTGTGCTAGATAAGTCTAGCCTAGTTAATGCCTTACCGGAGCTTTCGTTAATGCATTGGCAAACACAATTAAGAGTTATGATGATAGCGTTAAAGGCCGAACGTGAAGCCTAGTAAAGCCGAGTTAGCCAAGTTTATTAATTAGAGATTATTATGAAAAAATTATTAGTTACGGGTGGGGCGGGTTTTATTGGCGCTAACTTTGTGCATTATTGGATGGCTAAATATCCAAGTGACCAAGTGGTGGTGCTTGATGCACTGACCTATGCGGGTAACATTGCTAACTTAGACAATGTAAAAGATAAAACTAACTTTACTTTTGTCCATGGTAATATTTGTGAGCAAGCATTAATTGAAACATTATTACTTGAATACAGTATTGATACCTTAGTGCACTTTGCTGCTGAATCACATGTAGACCGCTCAATTACTGGACCTGATGCCTTTATTGAAACTAATATTATCGGTACCTATAGTTTGCTGAAAGCGGCAAAAAAAGTCTGGCTAGATGGTGAAAGTGTGCTTGAAGGACATCGTTTTCATCATGTTTCAACGGATGAAGTGTACGGTACGTTATCAGCTACCGATCCTGCTTTTACCGAAGATACTGCTTATGCGCCTAATTCACCTTATTCTGCCAGTAAAGCGGCTAGTGACCATTTAGTACGTGCTTATCATCATACTTATGGTTTAAATGTGACGACTAGTAACTGCTCAAACAACTACGGCCCGTTTCATTTTCCAGAGAAATTAATTCCATTGGTTATTACTAATATTTTGCATGATAAAGCCTTACCAATATACGGTGATGGTCAGCAAATACGTGATTGGTTATATGTAGAAGACCACGCTTATGGTATTGATTTAGTATTACAAAATGGTCGCATTGGCGAAAACTATAATATTGGTGGTGATAATGAATGGGCCAATATTGATATTGTTAAGACCATTTCAAAATTGGTTGAACAAGAGTTTGTAAAAAACAAAGCTTTAGCTACTCGTTTTCCCGCGGCTAAAGCGGCGATGGCGCAAAACACTGAATCACTGATTAGTTATGTTAAAGACCGACTTGGCCACGATCGCCGTTATGCTATTGACGCGACTAAAACCAATAATGAGTTGGGTTATCAGCCGAAAGAGTCATTTGATAGCGGTATTGCTAAAACGGTGGCTTGGTATTTGAACAATGAAGCATGGTGGCAAAGTGTGATGGATGGCTCATATCAAAATTGGATTGCTGAACAATATTCGTAATGCTTACCGCTCCCCTAATATAAAGCTTAGAATATCCTAGGCTTTATATTTTGGTTTTAGTAATACCCAAGCCGATAGTTACTATTAGCTTTTAGTGCTTGATTGTTCATCAGCCCAAGCAATAGCTTCATTGTAATTTTTTATGACCTTAGCTTTTTCTAAGCCAAGGGTTTCTATAACCGTGGTGGTTTTTGACCACTCTGCTCGCTCAATAAACTCTAATAGCATAATGAGTGCCGCCATTGAGCCTTTACGCGTTAACAAGCTGTCTTTTATTTCTTGTGCTAAAGGCAACTTCGAGAGAATACTTGCTAGCTCTTCATCAACAATGGCGTCAATTAATGACAATAAACCGGTTAAAAATGCGATAGAATTATCTATTGGCGGTTTAACATCACTGGCCATTAGTTCACAAAATTTTGCACGTACCATGGCTGCGTTGATAAGCTCTGATGGCTTATCCGGATTAATATTAGACGCAAACATTAAGCCCAAAAAGCGTTTTAATTCCCCTGAGCCTAGTGTAACCAATGCTTGCTTAATGGTTGCTATTTCATTGCGTCGTTTGAAAATTGCTGAGTTTGCGTAACGCAATAATTTATACGATAAGGTTACGTCACGCTCAAAAACTGAGGTGATACTTGCGAGGTCTAGATCTTTTTTTGATGTTTCATAAAGCAATTCTGCCATTGCCATTTGTGATGGGGATAGGCTTTTAGTTTTTACCATTTCTGGTTTTGCAAAAAAGAAACCTTGAAAGAGCTCAAAATCTAACGCTAATGCTTGGTTATATTCTTCATAAGTTTCGACCTTTTCCGCTAGCAATTTGATATGAGGGAAATTTTTAATAGCAAATTTTACTGCTTTTATAGTTTCTAAGGACGTGACTTGCCAGTCGATTTTAATAATGTGAATAAACGGATAAAAGTGTTGCCAAACAGCTTGATGAATATAATCATCTAAGGCTATGGTATAACCTTTGTCATGTAAATTCTTACAGATTGCTAATAGCTTTTTACCTGGTTTTACTGTTTCCAAAATTTCGACAACAACTTCTTCAGGTGTCAGGGTTTCTGGGTACCCTTTGAGCAGTGTTGCTAAGGTGAAATTAATGAAAGCTGGCTTATTGCCGGTAAATTCACTGATGCCTAGATTAAAGTTACTCGCTTCGATCATTTTAGTGGTTGCTTCGTCAGCGTCAATGTCGGGAAAAATATTATCGATACTGTCACGAAACAATAGTTCATAGGCAAAGAGCTTTTTTTCTTTATCTAAAATAGGTTGCCTAGCAGCGTAGAAATACATACAAATTCCCGATTAATCTGATTTTATAATACATAAACTTATTATTATTGTTATTATCAACCAGTAAAAGTAATTTACTCGTTACAATCTTATTTATAACACAAATAAATGGGAACACTTATGAAAAAGCATGGTAATTAACCATTTACTTAACATAATGTTCCGGTTCATGTTTAATTGAATAGCAATGTGCTTTTTTTTTGAACAAATCAATGGCAGACAAACAATTTATTGTTGGCAGCTAACGAGAGTAGAATTTTATAGTAGAGGGTGTAAAGCTTCAATTTGAGTTTTAATTTGTCTACGATTTTGGTTGATAAAATAGCAAATAATGCTTTTTTATATCAAACGCAGTAACACTAGCGATAAAGTTCAGAGCTCTTCTTTTATTCACCCAGTGGTAAACGGGTGATGACGAAAATTAAATTTAGTATGAAATAACGATGTTTAACAAATTTTACTTGTTCTATGCTCGTCATTAACATGTTAGGTTGCACAATAAATCAGTCTGATTAGTCTAATTTTTTTGGAGGTTAAATGGCAGTAGGAACAATGATTTCATTGGCACTTTATTTTATTGTTATGTTAGGAATAGGTATATACGCCTATAGAAAGTCAACCAGTGATGTTTCTGGCTTTATGTTAGGAGGACGTAGTTTGGGCCCAGGGGTAACAGCGCTTTCTGCTGGCGCCTCGGATATGAGCGGTTGGATGCTTATGGGGGTGCCAGGACTAATGTTTGCTGTGGGGTTAAGTAGTGCTTGGATCTCTTTTGGTTTGATCTTGGGGGCATATTTAAACTACCTTATTGTCGCGCCAAGGTTAAGAACCTATACTGAACTGGCAAATGATTCTATTACTCTGCCTGATTTTTTTGAAAATCGTTTTGCTGATAAATCCCGTGCATTGCGAATTACTTCCTCTGTTGTCATTATTCTATTTTTTACCTTATACACGTCGTCAGGCATTGTTGCTGGCGGTAAACTCTTTGAAAGCTCGTTTGGTTTAAGCTATGAAGTTGGTTTGTATATTACTGCTGGTGTGGTGGTGCTTTATACGTTGTTTGGTGGCTTTTTAGCGGTGAGCTTAACTGACTTTGTTCAAGGCTGTATTATGTTTCTCGCCCTTGTTTTAGTCCCTATTGTTGCTGTTACCAACGTTGGCGGCACTGCAACTATGCTAGATACGATTGAGCAGATAAACCCTGAGTTTTTGAACTTATTTAGTGGTGTGAGTATTATTGCGATCATTTCTGCTTTGGCGTGGGGTTTGGGTTACTTTGGCCAGCCGCATATTATTGTTCGTTTTATGGCTATTCGTTCTGTTGATGACTTGCCAAAAGCAAGAAGAATAGGCATGAGCTGGATGATAGTATCTTTGTTTGGCGCTATGGCTACCGGTTTTGCTGGCGTGGCTTATGTAGCGAAAACCGGGATGAAAATCGATGATTCAGAGACGATATTTATTTTATTGGGACAAGTGCTTTTTCATCCACTTATTGCTGGCTTCTTATTGGCAGCGATATTAGCGGCAATTATGAGTACGATTTCCTCGCAATTATTGGTGACCTCGAGTTCATTAACTGGTGACTTTTACCAAGCGTTTTTGAACAAAAATGCCAGTGAAAAACAATTAGTATTCGTTGGTCGCTTATCTGTCGCTTTAGTTGCGCTTGTGGCTGTGTTTCTTGCTTATGATCGAAACAGCTCAATTTTAACCTTAGTCAGCAATGCTTGGGCCGGTTTTGGTGCGGCGTTTGGTCCATTGGTTATTATGAGTTTGTACTGGAAGAAGATGAACAGACACGGTGCATTAGCCGGTATGTTAACCGGAGCCTTTACTGTATTAGTGTGGATATATGCGCCAATAACAATTAATGGCGAGTCTTTGAGCTCGGTGATGTATGAGATAGTACCTGGTTTTATTATGGCAAGTATTGCTATTGTGGTAGTGAGCCGATTAACACCGAAAGAGCAACCAGAACTAGAGGCTGTGTTTGATCAGGTTGCTGCTAAACATTAGCGAACAAGCATGAGTAAATATAAAAACCAATCGAAAATATAACTTCGGTTGCTGTCATCATAAGCTGTACAGCATTTTTGAAAAATAAACAAAGTCGTTAATGAAATCATTAACGACTTTTTTAGTGCTTTTGATTTTCTCTTTGGCTTCTCCTTGTGCAATATTTTTTATTTTCACAGGGAGGAAAGAAAGTAAAAGAAGGGTTTTTTTTCCTTTAGCCTTCTTTGAATTCTCCCTGTGTGATAGTCACAGGGAGAATAAATAATGCACAGGATTTGATGCTAATTAGTCTAAATTGACCAAGTAATATTTTGCTTAACGCGTTCTTGCCACTGCTGTATCGGTTCATTCTTATCACCAACAACAACGATATTAGAATGATTAAAGTTCGAAGACTGACCTTGTAACTTGTCGTTGGCAAAATCAGCAATGAATTTAATATCTTTATCATCAGGCAAAATGAAAATATTGACCGGACTTGATTGGCCTTGAAACACTAAATGCAGGCTCATACTGCCATCAAAACGGCAATAATCAGCAAACATTAGCTTACCTAAGGTACTACTAAAACTGCCCTTAAATTTGGCCATTTTTTCGTTTAATGACGCCAATGTTACTGTTGGCTGAGCATCGTTTGAAAAATGAGCGGCTTCATGATTAACATGAGCAATGGCATAGTCACCTAAATTTTTATAGGTGCTAGAAAACATCATAAAGTTAACGGTTAAGCCCATAACAAATGCCACAGAAGCTGCCATCGCTAAACGTACACGTGTTGTTCTTTTTTGCTGCTGATGGCTGGCCATTGTTTGGCGTAAGATTAAATTATCGTATAAACCATCAGGTACGGGAATGTTCATTGCTTGCGCAATTTTATCATCTAATGCAGAAACATCGTGTGCAAACTTTTGTTTCGCTGCGTCGTTTTTGATGGCTTCATTTGTTGCATCATCACGACTTTTTGGATCTGCTAATATGCTACGTCTAAATTGCAAATCATCCATTGTGTAGACCTCTTAATTTTGGCTCGTCGTCTACGGCCTCTTTTAATTGATTGCGAGCACGAAATAATCGTGTCATAACGGTATTTTTATTTAATGACAAAATGTTAGCGATTTCTTCACCACTGAAACCTCCAATAACCTGTAAAACTAGCGGCTCTCGGTACTCTTCCGGCATTTGAGCGATTTTTTCGCGTAACCAATAGTTTTCAATTTCTTGTTCATTACTCGTTGCTTTTACATCGGTAATTGTCGCCTCTTCATATTCGCTCATTTCAAAACGCTTACGCTCAAATCGGCGGGCATTTTCTCTGCGAAGAATCGTAATTAACCATGACTTTGCTGCCTTTTCATCTTTCAATGAGTCAAGCGCGCGCCATGCACGTAAAAATGTTTCTTGCACTAAGTCTTCAGCAATATGCTTGTCATGGCATAGCCAGTAACCATACCGATATAAATCGGCATGTAATGCTTTAACGAGTGCTTCGTATCTAACTTGTTTTGTCGCCATGTTGTAAGAGACCTGAGGCTTTGTCATTCTATTTCACACTGATGCAAATTTTTAGATATGTTAACTATAGCGTGAATTACTAATTGATAGTTAACAGAAATTATATTCTGATTTATATTTTTTTGATTTGGGTTGTCGACAGAGGAGATTTTAATGGCTTTTGTCTAAGGGGATTGCAGACCAATGATGTTCACTGAAACGGAACATCATTTTGTCTGCATAGTTTGATTTCTCTTTCCCCATTGAGTGACGATTTAATTACTTATGGGTTAATGGTCACCTTAGTGCTTGATGATTTATGATGATGTTTTTTATGCAAAGTTTGTACTGCGTTAAGTAAGCTTTGGCCTACCCATGGGCTTGGTTGTTTACCATAGTAACTTTGTTGTAAGGCAATGATAGCCTCAGAAAGGGCTTTGTCGTTAAAATAACCGTGTAGAGAATCTAAGGTCGTTAACGAGGCTTTGTCTTTGTTGTCTGATGACTGTGATTGTGCCCAAGGCAGTAAGTTAGCTAATGCTGCCTCACCATCATTTTGTTTACATGCCGCTAATAATGCAAGATATGCACTATTAACGTCTGTATTCTTATTATCAAACTTCTGTTTCGCTTTAAAAGACCATTTAGCTGAGACAAACCAAGCGAGTGAGGTCAGCAACCATAAAGCGAGAAATAGCCACTGCCAAAAACTGTTTTGCTGAACTATTACCGTTTGTGGTGCTGGCGCTGCTGTCAATTGAGTTGCGTTATTGCTTAACGGTTTTGCTGTGATGCTCGGCGCTAAATCAGCGTTAGGTAATATAGTGATTTTTTGCCCCGGAATTTTAGCAATCTCAGCTTTATTGGTAATCGTATTCCACCAGTTAATGGTTATTTCTGGTAACTGATATTCACCAGCTTTACTAGCGACGATAGCAAAGTTAACCACTTTTTGGCTGACTAAACGTTCATTATTAAGACCTGTGTGTAGCTCGGCTTGATCGGGGTATACTTTTAATCCTTGTGGCATAGTCATGGTGATTTCAGGTAATTGTTCTTCTGATAGACCTGCTGCGGTTAATGTAATAGTTCGCGTGATTGGCTCGCCAACTTTAAATTGAGCGGGTTCAGGTTGCCATTCTTGATGCATGGCAAGTAGTTCACTCGGTAACCATGGACCACTGACTTGCGCCGGAATTGCTTTAATCGTTAAAGCAATATCATCACCAATAACACTGACAGGCTTAGTATCAGCGAAACTTAAAAAGTTTGAACGTCTTGAAGAAGGTACAATAATCTCTCCGGAAAAAACCGGTGATTTTAAGATTACTTCGCCACTTTGTTGCGGGCTAATAGCATAAACTCGCTCGATGATACGGTAACGTTTGCCATTAATAATGTTTTCTGATTCTTTATCTTGACCGATTTGTAAAATGTTTGCACCAGCTAAGGTTGGCTCGGTTAAGCTACCTCTTTTTAACTCAGCGGCAAAATGTAATTTTACTTTCAGAGTTATTTGTTGCTGAACGTAAATGTCGGTGGCTGAAGCTTGCGTGGTAATAAATAAATCTTGTTGGCTAGAGGCCGGTAATTGACTGGCTTCGAGTGCTTTAATCGCGATAGCTTGGGTTTGAATGCCGTCAATAGTAAATACTGGTATAAGCAACTCACCTGACTTACGCGGTATTAATACGGTTGTCCAAGTTGTGGTGCGCGAGGTATTAAAATTTACCATGCTAGTTTGTGAGCTAACCGATGTTCTGCCAACAATAAAGTCACCGAGTAGGGCAGAAGTATCTAATGCGTTACTGTTAACGTCATCATCTGCGGTCACGGTTAATATTAACGACTCGTTGACAACTACTGGGTTTTTATCAACGCTAGCACTGACTTTGGTTAATGCGTAGCTATTAAGTGATAATAAAATAGCTAACAGAGAAATTATAACTCTTACCACTTTTTCTTAACTCCTATATTTCGGCGATCTTGATGACGTTTTTGATACTCTAATTGCATTTTATTTCTTAGTAACATGTAAGGATCGTCAGTGACTTTATTGAGTAATTGTTGATGTTTTTGTTCGGTTTCTTTGGCTAATTGCTCTGCCATTGCTTGAGCTTGAGCACTTTGCTCTTCAGGTGCTGCTTCTGATTCATTTGCTTGCTGAGCATCTTTGGCTTGCTGTTGTTCTGCTGCTTTTTGCTTATCACTTTCAGCTTGCTGTTGATCGTTTTGCTCTTGCTGCTGATCTTCATTACTTTGTTCTGAGGTATCACTTTGCTGATTTTTATCTTCTTGTGCTGAGTTTTGGGATTGCTGCTCGCTCGGTTGACTTTCACTATCCTGACTCTCTTGGTTTTCACCATTTTGATCATCACCATTTTGTTGCTGGTCTTGTTGGTCTTGGTTTTTATCTTGTTGTTGGTCGTCGCCAGATTGCTGTTCTTGATTTTCTTGTTGTTGTTTTAATTGCTCAAGAATAGCTTTGTTGTCTTGTGCATCGGTTAAGTTAGGATCAAGTTGTAAAGCCTGATTGTAAGCGGCTATTGCCTCATCAAGTTTTTGTAATTTTGCTAAAGCGTTACCTTGGTTATACAAAGATTCAGCACTATCAACTTGCTGATAAGCAGATAATGCTTGCTCGTAATCTCCTGCCTTATAGTGTGCACTACCTTGCCAAAGTGGGTCGTTAAATTGTTCAGCCGCTTGTTGGTATTGTTCTTTATTAAAATGCGCTTGGCCTTGCTGATCTTTGGTTTTCCATAAATCTTGCCAAACATTAGCTTGGGCTTGATGATTAGGAATTAATAGTAAGGCAAAGGGTAAAGTAGCCATAAGTGCACCACGTCTAAAGTAACTTAGTAACATAGGTAAAACGAGTAATAACAAGTAAGGACCAAATTCTTGCCATTGATCGCCAGTATTATCACTTTCTTTAGTTTGCTCTGTGTCGTTAAGTAGTGGCTTAGTGGTCAGTTTTTCAATATCTTTATTATTATGTGTTAGCGTGGTGTAGTTACCTTTGCCACGTGCGGCAAGCCCTTGGAGTAACTTTTCTGTTAACTTGGGAATAATAATGGCACCGTTGTCGTCTTTCATTAACTCGCCATTACTGAGCTTAATGGGCGCACCTGCTTTTGTACCAACGCCGAGTATATTTAGGCGATAGGGATGCTCACGTGACCATTGGGTGATGTCTTGAATATCAATATTATCGACACCGTCAGTAAACCAATAAATATCACCGCTATTATGGCCAGCATTCACTAGCATTTCATTGGCTAAGGCTAGCGCTGATATCGGATTACTGCCTAATGCTGGCATCAGCTCTGGGCTTAATGACGGCAATAACAATTTGATATTGTTGCTATCATCGGTCAGCGGACTAATACTAAAGGCATCGCCTGCGTAGGCAATAAGCCCAACTTCGCCTTCATTGATACTGTCGAGTAAATCTATCGCCTTGTAGCGAGCACGTGTTAGGCGATTAGGCGCAACGTCGGTCGCATACATTGAATATGACATATCCATGATTAGCACTGAGCCTTGTGCGACTTGGTATACCGGTTGTGGTAGTTTCTGCCAACTAGGACCTGCCATTGCTATAATTGACAGTAAGCCAATTAAAAATGGCAGCGCTAGTGAACTGGACTTAGCCTTACTATTACCTTGTACTAATACTTTCGCTAAGTGTGCTGGTAAAAGTTGTTGCCAGCCTGATTGCTTAATACGCAGCTTTTTTAGCATCAATAGCATGACTATTAAGACGATAAGCGCGAGTAGCCACAGTGGGCGAATAAAATGAAAGTCAGCCATATTAGTGCTTCGCTCCTGACGTTTTATTGCTTGGTGTGAAAAAATAACCATTGGAAACGGTTTTGCTGAGCAAGGTTACTAAACTTATCAATAGCGCTAGACCTAGAGGCCAGTAGTACAGAGCGGTTAATGGTCGCATTTGTTGCTGTTCTTGTTCTACCGGTTCAAGTTCGTCCAATAGTTGGTATATTTTGCTCATGTCTTCACTGGCGCGGGCACGGAAATAATAACCACCGGTTTCATCAGCAAGGCGCTGCAAAGACTCTTCATCAAGTTCACTTGAAGGGTTAACACGACGAGCACCAAATAATGAGTTTTGGATCATAACATCGGCGCCGATACCGATAGAGTAAATAGTGATGTGTTTTGCTACGGCCAATTCAAGCGCTTGTTCTGGGGTGATCTTCCCCGCCGTATTTTGGCCATCAGTCAATAATAGTAAAACGCGGTTCGAGTCTTTCTTTTCATCGAAACGTTTAACGGCAAGCGCAATTGCATCACCAATAGCGGTTTGTTTACCCACTAAACCTAGCACGGTTTCATCTAGCATTTGTTGTACGGTTTTGCGGTCAAAGGTCATGGGCGTTTGCATATAAGCATCATCGCCAAATAAGATCAAACCGAGTCTGTCGCCATTACGTCGTTCAATGAACTCGCCCAATAGTACTTTTAGCATATCAAGGCGATTGACACTGCGACCATTAAGCGTCATGTCTTCAACTTGCATACTGCCAGATAGATCAACCGCAATCATCATTTCGCGACCTTCTGTTGGTACATTTACTGCCTCACCTAGCCATTGCGGTTGAGTGCTAGCAAATACCACTAGAAGCCAGATAAGGCTTAAGATGACTAAGGATGTTTTTTTCTTTTCGGGCGCAAAATCTTGTGCTTGCACACCTTTAACTACGGTCGGCATTCTCAATGGCGCGGCTTGTATTTGTTTTTTAGCGGGTAGCCAATAAACAAGTAAGGGTAAAGGCAGGGCGATTAAAGCCCAAATAAAATCAAAATGGATCATGACTTTACTCCATTACGCTCAGTCAGTTGTGGTGAAGAGCTAGCTGATGAAATTGTGTTATTTTTACTGGTTAAATCGGCTTGTTCAGGCATAGGTGTTAACGTACTTATCACATTTTTTTGCGGTGGTAAGGCATGGTTAAGCCATAGTTTTGCTGCTTGATGAAACTCTGCTGACGCTTTACTGCCGGCTTGGTGTTGATAAGCCGAGGTAAAATAATCAGCACTGAGTTTAGAAAAATCAGCTTGATACTTAGTAGGCAAGGTTGTGGTTAAAAAGCTTTTAAAGTGCTCGCCGGTTAAATTTGCCACTGTTTGACGTGGAAAATACTGTAATGCTGCCCATTTTAGTAAGGTAACAACCGTGCCGACATCGGCATTTGGCGAAAGTTGTTTTAGGGCACTTTTTTGGTTTTTACGTTTAGTTATGTATTGTCGTAACTTAACAGAGCCATAAATAATCAATGCCAATATAAGTGCAACTAAAAGCCACCAACCTGGTGCAATAGGATAACTGTGTATATTTTCCGGCAGATGAATATCATTTAACTGTGCTAACGGATCCATGACGCTACTCCGCGATTTAATTGAGTTTCAAGTGCTTCACTAGCGCAGAAGTGCAATAGTCTAGCGCCGGCTTTAGTTAACTTTTCTTCCATGGTGCTATTTAAGGCCATGGCTTGTTGATGATATTGCTCAGCTATTGCTTTATCACCTAAAATAAGCTGTTGGCGATCATCGCCATCATTATCTGTACCGTTAGTAATAGCAACGCTGATTTTACTTTTACTCTCAGGTAATTGTTGCTCTAGAGGATCGCTAATTAAACACACCACTAATTCACAGTGGCGGCTAATATTGGCTAAATGTCGCACGGCTTCATCAGTGAGGTTGTAACCATCGGTGATTAAGTACACTAAACTTCCAGGTTTAGCGAGTTGACGTAAACGTGCACAGTTTTGTTCAAAAGCGAGTTTTGCTTGCTGGTGATCTAATGCCTCTGTTGATTTAATGGCAGAGTTTGCGTGGCTTTCGACTAGCGCATGTAAATAATGTAATACGCCTTGTTGTCTACTACGGGGCTTTAATTCGGTATGAGCATATTGGTTAAACACCACGCCGCCAATACGATCGCCACGTGACTTAGCATGCCAAGCGACTAATGCCGCGACATGTGCAGCTTGCACGGATTTAAACAGTAAACGGCTGCCAAAAAACATACTGGTGCTTAAATCACTGGCAATAAGCACCGGGCGCTCAATTTCTTCACGAAATAATTTTGTGTGAGTTTGACCGGTACGCGCAGTTACCCGCCAATCTATGGCGCGAATATCATCGCCATTTTGGTAGTGACGTACTTCGTCAAACTCCATGCCCCGGCCTTTGCTACGGGCGAGGTAATTACCGGACATTTTACCATGCAAGCTTTTTGCTGCTGCTAAGTTAATCAGCGAGCTTTTAGTCTGATATCGAATTAGCTCTTCAATGGTTAAGTCAATGCCATTACTATCAAGTTCATCAAGCAAAACTTGTGGATTGTCTTGCTCGGTTGATTTTTTTTGAGTAAACCACATAACGTTATTTTGCGCTTAGGCAACCGCCACTAGGCTGAGTAAATGATCAAGCAGTTGATTACTACTGATACCCTCAGCTTCTGCTTGATAGGTCATTAAGATACGATGACGTAAGACATTATGAAAAACCGCTTGTACATCTTCAGGGCTAACAAAGTCGCGATTATTTAACCAAGCGCGTGCACGTGCGCAGCGGTCAAGGGCAATAGTCGCACGTGGACTGGCGCCGTAAGCAAGCCATTGTTTTAATTTATCGTCATATTTTTCAGGGTTACGTGTCGCCATAATGAGATCAACAATATAATTTTCTACCGCTGGCGCCATGTGAATTTGCATCACTTGTTCGCGAGCGGCGAAAATATCGGCCTGTGTGATTTCTTTTACTGCTTGTTTTTCTACTTTTAAAGCTTCGCCACGGTTAAGTTTTAAAATTTCTAATTCGCTGGCTGCATCAGGGTAATCAATTTCCACATGCATTAAAAAGCGATCGAGTTGTGCTTCGGGTAATGGGTAAGTCCCTTCTTGCTCGATGGGGTTTTGTGTTGCCATAACTAAAAATAGTTCAGGCAATGGGTAAGTATTGCGACCAACGGTAATTTGGCCTTCTGCCATCGCTTCTAGTAAAGCCGACTGAACTTTGGCTGGCGCACGGTTAATTTCATCTGCGAGCACTAAGTTACGAAATAGTGGCCCCGGTTGAAATACAAATGTACCATCTTCAGGGCGGTAAATATCTGTGCCGGTTAAATCTGCTGGTAGTAGATCAGGCGTAAATTGAACGCGGTGAAAGTCGGCTTCTAGGCCTTGGGCTAAGGCATTAACGGCACGCGTTTTTGCTAAACCTGGAGGACCTTCTACAATAAGATGACCATTCGCTAAAAGTGCGATGAGTAAGTTTTCAACCAGCGCGTGCTGTCCGATAATTTGCGAGGATAAGTGTTCTTTTAATGATGAAAAATGTTCAATAGCCATAGTTTATCGTTCTTATTGATTATAAAATTTTAGTCAGCAGGTCTGACCCATAAATTGATATAAGGTTCATGTTTAACAAAAACAACCATAATGACAAAATTGTCGGGGGTTTTCTTTAGCTTTTTAGTACCTTGGCATTAATTTGCTCAAATTTTGTTAGCTAAGCATTGAATTATTTCTATATATCGTTAGAATTATCTTAAGTCAAAGAGGTCAGACCTCTTGAGTATTGCCACAAAATGGAAACAAAAATGACAAAATCAAAATTAATAACAGGCAGTGGAGAGCGTATTGCGGTTGTTGCAGGATTGCGCACACCGTTTGCTAAACAAGCAACCGCTTTTCATGGTGTACCTGCGGTCGATTTAGGAAAAATAGTAGTTAACGAATTACTTAAAAAACATGATGTTGATCCTAAAATTATTGATCAACTTGTTTTTGGTCAAGTTGTGCAAATGCCCGAAGCGCCAAATATTGCTCGTGAAATCGTCTTAGGCACCGGCATGAATACTCATACTGATGCTTACAGTGTATCTAGAGCTTGTGCGACGAGTTTCCAATCAACGGTTAATATTGCTGAGTCGATTATGGCCGGTTTTGTTGATGTTGGTGTTGCTGGTGGTGCAGATTCAACATCAGTTGCTCCTGTTGGCGTATCAAAGAAATTTGCTCGTACCTTACTTGATTTAAGTAAAGCCCGTTCATTTGGCGCTAAAATGGCGTTAATACGTCAACTTAACTTTAAAGATATTTTACCTGTTCCTCCTGCCGTTGCCGAATACTCTACCGGCCTTTCAATGGGACAAACTGCCGAGCAAATGGCAAAAACTCACGGTATTACGCGTGAAGCACAAGATGCATTAGCGCATCGTTCGCACACGCTTGCGACGAAAAGTTGGCAAGAAGGCAAGCTTGATGGTGAGGTAATGACTGCGCATTGCGAACCTTATAAAACCTTTATTTCTAAAGATAATTGCATTCGTGAAAACTCAGAATTAGCCAGTTACGCTAAGCTTCGTCCCGTCTTTGATCGTAAGCATGGTACGGTCACTGCGGCAACAAGTACGCCGTTAACTGATGGTGCGTCAGCAATTTTGATGATGCGTGAAGGGCGAGCAAAAGAATTAGGTTATAAACCATTAGGTTATATTCGTAGCTATGGTTTTGCCGCTATTGATGTTTGGGAAGATATGTTGATGGGGCCTAGTTTTGCTTCGCCAATTGCTTTGCAACGCGCTGGCATGAATTTAGCCGATCTTGACTTAATTGAAATGCATGAAGCGTTTGCTGCGCAAGCACTGGCCAATGTTAAAATGTTTGGTAGTAACAAGTTTGCGCAAACACATCTTGGTCAAGACAAAGCCATTGGTGAAATTGATATGGACAAGTTTAATGTTATGGGTGGCTCACTCGCTTACGGTCATCCTTTTGCTGCAACGGGCACGCGCTTAATTGTGCAAACATTGAATGAATTAAATCGTCGTGGTGGTGGGGTTGGTTTAACGACTGCTTGTGCTGCAGGTGGTTTAGGTGCGGCTATGATCGTGGAGACAGATTAATGACTGATGTAACAGAAGTAGTTCAACAAGAAAACAATAATACCTTTAGTTTAGTGCGCCAAGAAAATGGCATAGCACATTTGATCATGGATGTTAAAGGCGACACCATGAATACGCTAAAGGCTGAGTTTTCTGATGAAATTGCTGAAATATTAAAAGAAATACGCGAAGATAAAAGTATTAATGGCTTAGTTTTAGTGAGTGGTAAAGCTGATTCTTTTGTCGCTGGCGCTGATGTACATATGCTAGCAAATTGCACCTCAGCTGCTGAAGCAACAGCTTTGTCGCGTCAAGGGCAAATTATTTTTGATCAGCTAGAGAATTTATCAATTCCAGTTGTTGCTGCGGTTCATGGCGCTTGTTTAGGTGGTGGTTTAGAGCTTGCGATGGCATGTCATGCCATTGTTTGTAGCGATAGCCCTAAAACCGCTTTAGGTTTGCCTGAAGTACAATTAGGCCTACTGCCTGGTGGTGGTGGCACACAACGATTGCCGAAACGTGTAGGTATTCAAAAGTCATTAGATATGATGCTTACCGGTAAGCAACTTCGCGCTAAGCAGGCATTAAAAGCCGGTTTAGTAAATGATGTAGTACCCAACAGTGTGTTACTTGCAACGGCTGAGAAGTTAGCGCTTTCTGGTAAAGTTAAGCCAAAAGCTCGTAAGTTATCATTGATGGACAAGCTGCTTGAAGGTAACGGTGTGGGTCGTAGCATTGTATTTAGTCAAGCAACAAAAACTGTCCTAGGAAAAACGAAGGGTAACTATCCTGCACCGTTAAAAATTATTGACTGTATTCGAGCGGGTGTTGAACAGGCTCCTTCAAAGGGCTATCAAGTAGAAGCTGATCATTTTGGCCAACTAGTGATGTCTGATGTTTCAGCACAACTTCGACAGCTATTTTTTGCCACGACTGACATGAAAAAAGAGCAGGGTGTTGAGGGCGTAGCGCCGGCAAAAATTTCCAATGCCGCTGTGCTTGGTGGTGGCCTTATGGGCGGTGGTATTGCTTTTGTTACCGCGACTAAAGCTAAACTACCAGTGAGAATTAAAGATATTTCACATCAAGGTATTAGCTCTGCTTTGAAATATGGTTATGAACTATTAAACAAAAAAGTTAAACGACGTTTTATGCGCCACAGTGAAATGCAAAGCCAACTTTCACTGATAACGGGTACAACGCAGTATAGCGGTTTCAATAATGTTGATATTGTTGTTGAGGCGGTATTTGAAGATCTAACTTTAAAACAAAATATGGTGGCAGATATTGAAAGCCATTGTAAAGAAAGTACTATTTTTGCTAGTAACACGTCTAGTTTGCCGATTGGCCAAATAGCTGAAAAAGCATTACGTCCTGAAAATGTGATAGGTCTACATTACTTTTCACCCGTGGATAAAATGCCATTAGCAGAAATTATTGCTCACGATAAAACCTCGGATCAAACCATTTCTACAACCGTAGCATTTGCTAAGAAGCAAGGTAAAACACCGATTGTGGTTAAAGATAAGGCCGGCTTTTATGTAAATCGTATTTTAGCACCTTACATGAATGAGGCGGCTATTTTACTGCTTGAAGGGTGTTCTATTGAAGCACTTGATAAAGCGATGATGAAATTTGGTTTTCCGGTTGGTCCTATGCAATTACTCGATGAAGTGGGTATTGATGTCGGCGCTAAAATTGGTCCAATTTTACAAGCTGAATTAGGTGAAAGATTCGCGCCACCAGCAGCATTTTCAAAATTAATTGATGATGGCCGCTTAGGCAAGAAAGCTAACAAAGGTTTCTATCAATATAATACCAAGAGTAAAAAGAAATTAGTTGATGAAAGTGTTTATAGCTTATTAGGACTGCAAGTAAGTAATACCGCTGTTACTGATGCTCAGGCTGAACGTTGTGTTTATATGATGTTAAATGAAGCCGCTCGTTGTCTAGATGAAGAGATTATTCGCAATGCCCGTGATGGTGATATTGGCGCAATTTTCGGTATAGGCTTTCCGCCATTTCTTGGCGGACCATTTCAATACATGGATAAAATCGGCGCTGCAACACTCGTCAGTAAATTAAGACAATGGCAAGCTGAATTTGGTGAACGATTTGCGCCTTGTGATGCATTGCTGAAAATGGCAGAACAAGGCGGAAAGTATTATTCGTAATTGTGAGCTATTAGCAGATTAATGGTTTCGTTAATGGAATAATTTAGCCGTAAGTTGGCAGATATTTGATTTTAAAAGTGGCAATTCGTTGCCTCTTTTTTTTTTGAATAAATACTCTACACTTGTTAACATACGCGTATATAGCAAGTGCTAATATTGCATAAATTTTATTTCTCTCACTAGGTAAAGCTGTGTTTTTGTTACTGATAACCGTATTAGGTATTGTCTTTTCTATATTTTTTTATTGTCAGGCGGTAAGTAGTGGCTTGGGTGCTAAACGATGGGCAATGGCTGGTTTGATGTTTGGCCCTTTTATTTGGCCAATGTTTTGTATTAATAAACGTTTAAAAACATATCAGCGCTTTGGTTTTGACTGTTTATTATTTTCGGCATAATTTTAACTACTCCTGATTTATTTGCACGTAACGATTAAAGTTCAAATAAACACGCTAACTTCCTTGTCGCGAAGTGTCTATTTATTGCCTGTTAAGCGCTTCTTAACGCTTAACTCCACCAAGTACTGGCAGGCATTTCTTTAATTTCAATACCTGCTGCAATCGCGTTTTCTGTCGCTTTGTTCACAAATAATGATTTGATTAAGTTGATCATAAACGCTCCTAGATACGAACTTGACTACGTTTAGTACCAATTCTTACTTGACTGCGTTTGGTTCCAACTTCTTCGACTGCTAATTCTTGGCTGTTGATGCGAACTTGGCTACGTTTAGTGCCAATTCTTACTTGGCTGCGTTTGGTTCCAATTTCTGCTACTGTGAGCTCTTGAGTATTGATACGAACTTGGCTACGTTTAGTGCCAATTCTTACTTGACTACGCTTTGTGCCAACTTCCTCAACGATAAAGGCTTCATTGGTGATTTCAGTAGTAGGTGTCGCAGACATTGCGAAAGAAAGAATGATTGAACTAAGCATGTTATTCCTTATTATTATTAAAGTTAATTGAAATTCAATAAGGTATAAGCGAGAAATGTGCCACTAATGAAAGGCCTTTGTTTATAAGGCGCTTAATGGATTATTTATGCAGAATATTTAGTGTCATAAAGTCGACACTAAATGGTATTTTTACTAAATGATGTCGATTTGTTGGTGATCTGAAAGGATAATAAGTATTTTTGAAAGTCATTTTCAGGTAATGGCTTACTATACAAGTAACCTTGCAATTGTTCGCAACGTAAGCCAGACAAAAAGCTTAATTGTTGATTGGTTTCAACACCTTCTGCTACCACTGCCATGCCTAAGTTGTGCGCGATAGTGACGATGGTTGCCACCATGTTTCGGCCTTTCTCTGAGGTTTCAATGTCATCAACAAAAGCCTTGTCAATTTTTAGGGTATTGAGAGGGAATTTTTTCAAATAAGCGAGTGAAGAATAACCAGTACCAAAATCATCTAACGATAAATGGATGCCCATCGCACGAATTTGCAACATGGTATCAATCGCTTTTTGTGGTGAATCCATTACCGTACCTTCTGTTATTTCTAATTCAAGGTATTTGGCCGCTAGTTTACTTTCTTTTAAAATACTCGCGATCATGGCGACTAGGTTAGGTTGAGTAAACTGAACTGCCGATAAGTTAACGGCAATTCGACCTTCAAAAAGTCCAGCATCAACCCATTTCTTAGTCGCAAAGCAAGCTTTACGTAATACCACTTCACCAATATCAATAATTTGACCTGTTTCTTCTGAAACTGGAATAAAAATCGCTGGACTAATAATACCTTTACCTGGGGTTTCAAAGCGAACAAGTGCTTCCATACCGGCTATTTTTCCGGTTGCGATTTCAATTTTGGGTTGATAGAACACGGAAAAGAAATCTTCTTTGAGGCCATGGCGAATAAGACTCTCGATTTGTAAACGCTTAACGGCAGCTTTGTTCATCGAGTCGCTGAAAAATTGATACTTATTACCTCCAGCATTTTTCGCATGATACATCGCCGTATCAGCATTTTTAAGTAGTTCTTGTGGGTTTGTACCGTCTTCAGGGTAAAGCACGATACCTATGCTACTATAAAGGACTATTTCTTGGCTCTTCAGCCTCAGCGGCAGAGCAATTGATTTTAATACTTCTTTAGCAATACTGGTGATGGTATGAATATCGTTGGTATCTTCGATAATTAAACTGAACTCATCTCCCCCTAAACGATAAACAGAGTCTTGATTTCGCCCTAATCCCCTAATGCGCTCAGCAACCTTGCATAATAGAACATCGCCTGCTTCATGGCCTAGAGAATCATTGACTTTTTTAAAGTTATCCAAGTCAAAAACTAATAAAGCATGGTGAATTTTATTTTTTACTAATCGTTGTAGATTGGCTTGAAAGTATGAGCGATTAGGTAGTCCTGTTAATGTATCTGAGTTGGCAAGTTTTCTTAATTCAGCTTCTGTTTGCTTACGTTTGGTAATATCAGAAAACACACCAACAAAGTGTGAGATATTGCCGTCTTCATCACGAATAATATCGATATTTAAATCGGTTAAATAGAGCGCACCATTATCACGTAAGTTTTCTATTTCACCGTGCCAGTTACCTTTGGTAATTAAGTGCTTTTTAATGTTCTGGCTAAAACTATCTGGGTATTGTTCAAATTTAAGCTGAGTGCCGCGCATTTGTAGTTTATTCTTTCCTGTGATGCGCTGAAATGCTTTATTGACATCGACGACAGTGAATTTGCGATCATAAATTACAATCGCGTCGGAAATGTTCTCAATGCATTTGGCAAAAAGCTTTAAACGCTCATCGGCACGCTTAATTTGACTAATATCTTTTAAGGTACCTGTCATTCGACTTGGAACGTCTTTTTCATCGCGCTCAACAATTTTGCCGCGATCGAGTACCCAAATCCATTTATCGTCTTTGTCTTTTACGCGATAGGTAGCTTCGAAATGTTGGCTACTATCTTCAAAATGTTGATTTAGCGCTTCTCTAACTCTTGGGATATCATGTTGATGAATATTGGTTTGATCGGCACCGACATTGCGTTTACCGTCTTGTGGAAATTCCAGTATTCCCCATATATTAGAGCGGTATATTTTACCTTTCTTAATGTTCCAATCCCACATTTCATCACCACTACCCCAGAGCGATAATTTAAGACGTTCTTCACTTAACTTTATTTGTAGATGATAAAGACGCTTATGGCGCATTTGTTGAAGAATGTAGGTTATGATTAATAGCGCCATAAGGCTGTAAAGTAATATGGCACTACGAGATAGCCACCAAGGGGGCAGGATTGTAATGTTCAGAGATTTTATTGCACTTTTTTGGTTATTCTGTAAATCAAGTGCTTGCACTTCAAAAACATAATCACCAGGACTTAGGTTAGTGTATGTCGCTCTTTGGTTATTTTTACCAGCATCTATCCAATTTTCTTCTAACTCAAGAAGACGATAACGATATTTTAAATGCCCTAATAATTTTACATTAGGTGTAATAAACTCAATACTGAATGGGGATTGGCTGTGTGTTAAATTCAGCACTTTCAGTGCGTTAGGTGAGCTGCTTAAAGTGAATGGAAATGTAGGTTGATTTGGTTTTAAACTTGAAACAGCAAGCTCTTTGTTAGCAACTAAGATACTTGTGAGATACGGGGCTGATAATTTTTGCTTTATGCTGAGTAATTCTTTCGGGATAAATGAATGAAAACCATTAATACCACCGAAATAAATGGTATCGTTTTTCGTTAAAATAGCACTATCACTAATAAACTCATTGTTATCTAATAACAGGTCTTTGTTAAATGCTTTTACCACTTTGGTATTAGGATTGACAGCATTCACTCCTCTGTTGGTAGATACCCAAGCTATCTGTTGGTTATCGACAATAATGTCTGCTATAAAGTTGTTACTTAAGTGGTTACTCTCATTTATTATCGACACTGTTTTGATTTTTTTATTATAAAGGGCAATGCCTTGTCCTCTTGAACCAAGCCAAATCCAATCTTTTGATAGACCAATATTTGATATATTGCCAAATTGCAAATTAGCAGGAATGCTTGTGATAATGTTAGAGAATTTTTTTGAAGATATGCTGTAATATAATATTTTATTATCTGTTGTAGCTAACCATAATTTATCGTTATTATCATACTTAATTGCAGTGTAAATGGTTTGGTTATCATCGTCGATTTGTTCTAATTTATTAGAACCTAAATGAAATGAAGAAAATTGTTTTGCTTCGTCGATAAACCATAATCTACCGTCTGCCAATATTAAGTTACTAAAGTCATTGTTTGTTGATTTTTCTTGCCATTCATAGTTTTCTGTCAGGCTGCCTTTATCTGTTTGGTAATAATATAGATTACCAGGTTCTGAAGGGTTATTAGGTTCTGTTTTTAACCAAAAATTATCTTTTGCATCAACAAATAAATGTGAAATTGGCTTATTGTTTTTAATAATAGCTTGGCTAATTTCTCCGTTTGAAGCAATTTTATTGAGTTGTCCGTTATCTGTTGTAAACCAAACCGTTCCGTCTGAAGTTTCAGCAAAAGCATAAACAGCTTGCCCAGAATCATCATAATTAAATAAACCGTGGTTAATCTTTAATTGCAAAGAATTGAAGGTGTTAATGCCGCCACCATTAGTGCCGATCCACATTTTACCTGAGTTATCTTTGTATACTTTTAATATAAGATCAAACGATAAGGCATTTTTATGTGGTGAGCTTTGATAAGAGGTGATCTTATCAGTGAGTATATTGATACTATTCAAACCGTTTAGAGTACCCAACCAAACGGCTGAGTCATTTAATTGCTCAATCGAACGCACTTTATTTGACAGTATATTCAAACTACTATCATTATTACTTGTTATATAATGCTTGGTTATTTGGTAATCTTGTGAAATAACAAATAAACCATTATCAGTGCCTAACCAATATTGGTTATCAATAAACTTTAAGTCATAAAGTGCACTAGCGTTAAGATTAAGGTGCCACTTATTTTGCGCATTTAAAGATACCACAGACGTCATAGCGCTATTGGTTAAGAATATCCCCTTATCATAAGTGCCTAACCAATAGTTACCTTTCTTATCTTGATATATGGTTTTAATTTCTTTTAAGGCATTATTAAAACCACGAATTCTTATTTGAGAGAAATTTTTGTTTTCAACATCATATTTATGTAAACCAGTTTTGGTCGAGATCAGAATACTATTTTGCTGATCTTGATAAATATCCCAAATTTCATTGTCTTTTAATGAGCTACTATCATCAGTTTGATGAAAAAAGTTTTCAAAACTATCTAAGGTTTCATCGTAACGGCTTAAGCCTGCATTTGTACCAACCCAGAGTAGGTTTTTATTATCAATAAATAGTTTGCGAATAAAATTGTCGGCTATTGAAGTTCTATTTGTACTATCGTGACGATAGTAGACAAAATTTTTGCCGTCATAACGGTTTAAGCCATCTTGTGTGGCGATCCATATGAAACCGTTTTTATCTTGTACTATGTCGTAAACATAGCTTTGCGATAAGCCTTCGGCAATTGAAATACTTTCAAACTTTAGGGGAGGCTGATTGATATTGTGTTCTGCAGCGGTAGCTGTACTTGAAAGGGATAGTAAAGCTGATATAACCAAAATGGAAAAGGTTAAATAAAATTTAGAAATCAACTTATTTTTAAAAAAAAGCAATAGCACTAACTCAGCCTTTTGGTAGTGAAAATCATACCCAGATCTTTGAGTATGCTGTTATTATTATTTTTTTGGGCGCTACACCCCATTACAAATGATGTGAGGTGTTAAGTCAATCTTTGGTGTTATTGTATTGGGCAATAAGGGGCGTTTTTGTCAATAAAATATCTATTTTCTGTATCGGTAAAGCTAATATTTTTTTTGACACTTTTTTAATAAAGTTGAGATATTGTCATTATTTATTAAGTTATTGGCCATTTTCTCTAACTGAGCGCTATTCTCATAACTGAGTAAAGACAAGCGATCCTTAGCTTTTGCGCCATTAAAATACTGTTGCAGGAATTTAGCGACATCATTTATTGATGCACTTTCAATGATTGCAATAAGCTTTTGCTTTTCTGTAAAAGAGGCTTCTTTATTGCAAATTGCCGCCCAATAACGTTGGCTTTTTATTCTTAGATTAGTATCTTTTTCTTGTAGTTGACTTGCTAGGCCAAATTGTAGGTGTTGCCAATGCTCCTTAGGTAGCTCGGCTATATAGTCGCTTGCTTTAGCAATGAAGCTGTCCATTGCTGCTATTAAAGTGGCTGAGTTGGTATGCGGAGATTGAATATAGAAAGCAATACCCGGATAACGATTAATAGGGATAAAACCGACACCAACCAAATATCCGTATTGTTTTTCTGTGCGCATTTCTTGGAAAAAAATAGGTGATAATAGCTGATTGGTTAGCATGGTTAATGCCACCGTGTGTAAATCTTTTTTCGGCATAGGGTAATAGAGAACCGCGGCATGATCGTGTTCGGGTAACTCCATCGGTATAGTCAATGTTCCTTGTCCTTGTATATCAATACAAGGAATTTTCACTTGATTTTTATGTGATAACTTTCCCTTAAATATGGTTTTAATGTCGGCAATGATATTGTCTGCTGACTGTCTTGACCAATTACCATGGATGAGTACATCTATGGCCGTATGCTGAAAAATTTGTGTTATAAAACTTTTAAACTGATTAAATTCGACCTGTTGCAGGGCATTAATTAAGGTGTGACTACTAGGGCTTTTAGGTTGCATTGTGGCACTAAGATTAGCAAATAGCTGTGAAATTGATTTGCTGTTTTCTGCATTGTGCCAATGACTCAGTAGCTGTTGTTTAAATAATTCGAACTTTTCTTGGCAAAAGTCACATTGCATTAAGCTATTTAATAATAAAGGTAATAGTTGCTCTTGCTTGGTACTAATGCCAGATAATTGTAATGTTAGGCCACTTTGATGTGAATACAGGTGATAGTGAATGCCTGCTAACTCAGCATCATAATGCTCTTCTATAACTGCGTCACTGTATAAGTCAATAAATAAGCGGGTCATTGCGATTGTGCTGGTATTTTCTATGACCGCAGGTGAGTCTATGGAGAGATAGATATAACCTTTTGGGGTGTTAAAGCTTGTATCCTGCTTAAACCAAACATTTAGCCCGCTTTCTTGACAAATATTTGTTGGTGGCGTTAAAGGGGGATTTTCTTTTCTGTCGTCAGAGATCAGCTCTGGCTTCGACACTATATAAGGGTTTTTATTGGGTAGAGATAATTCAGTTAAATAGGGCGCTTGTTGCCATTGCTCAATTTTTGCTTGTTTGATATCAGTGATTGAGTAAGGTACTTGATACCATTTGCTCGTGTTTTTATGTGATTCTTCTTGAATGTTTTTACCTATAACAATAATGCGAACATTGGTTGCCACCATATAACCTAGTAAAGTGTTGAACACTGATTCATCTAACCCTTGCATAACATAATCACCAAAGATGTAATCTTGTTGGGGATAATGTTGCATATTGATAACAAGTTGGCTGACAGAATCAAGGGGTGATAGTTTTTCTTGGTAAGAAAATGATAATTCTGCTAAGGCTTTTTTTTCTTGATAATATTGTTCATGAAGCGGATCTTGCTTCAATAAGTTTAGATATGAGAACACGATACTAATAATAGCGCTAATATTTTTCTTGCCTAGTTCAGAGAGGGAAATACTAATGTTGAAGTCTTTGAAATTAGAGCCGTTTATGCCTGAACCTGCGGTCAATGCTAAAGCCCATTGCTTGCTTTTTAATAACGATAATATGCTGCCGGGGCCTTCATGCCCGATTAAATAAGCAAGGATAGACTCAGGTTTTTGACGATAGAATTTATCAATACTAGGCATGGCAAAACTAATGATCAATTGTTGATCGTTTTTTACCGGCTGTACAGATATCCACTTTTGCTGGTGCTCTGGACGATAAAGTGGTTGGCTAATGGTTGTTTTAGCCACTCCGTCTGATTTTATTTTAGAGAAGTGGTTGTTTGCTAAAGCCTCTAATTTAGCGATGGTCTGTGGTCCCTCTAAAACTAAAGTCATAAAATGAGCTTGGTAGTTATTTTGAAAAAAATTGCATACCTCATCACGCAAATTATAACCGGTTTTATCCGCTAGCGTTTCACTGCTACCGACAGAAAACTTAGCAAAAGGGTGGGCTTGGTTAATGGTTTCTTTATGGACATCATAAAGACGTCGAATATCATCTTTAAGCTTGAGTTTAAACTCAGCATCAATGTTTTTACGCTCTTTGTTAACAAACTCTTCTGAAAGCAATGGCGCAGTAAAAAACTCGCCAAAACGCTCTATGGCTAAGCCAAAATGTTGGTATCCAATATCAAAGAAGAAGCAAGTATGTTCGGTTGCGGTCCAAGCATTATTACTACCACCATGTTCATTAATAAATTTTTGATATTCGCTGCCATCTGGAAAATTTTTGGTGCCAAGAAATAGCATATGCTCTAAAAAATGAGCCAGTCCTTGTCGGTGATTAGGATCATCGAAATGACCAACGTTGACTGCTAGTGCTGCAGCAGATTTATTAGATTCCGCATTGTGCACTAATAATACTCTTAAGCCATTGGCTAATGTTATGGTTTTATATTGCTTGGTGTCATTAGGGCTTTTTTTCACTTTTTCTCTCGCAGAATCTAGCTATAGCAAGGCCTAGCTATGGTCTAAGTGTTATTTTTATTATGCTATTAAATTACTTTAAGGAATAACATGAGTCTATTTTATTCTAAACAGCTGTTATAAAAGATAAACAATTCCTTTACTATAGCCGCAATTTTTAATTTTATAGCTAAATGGCATAAAATCCTATCGTGTGGTTTGGCTATGTCGCTAAAGCGTGTTGTACTACTTAATAAATTAATGTTATTCGCTAAGAGCTAAAAGCATTATTTTATTTGATATAATTAAGGTGTTTATGCAAATTTTTATTATGCGTCATGGCCAAGCCGATATGGTTGCTCCAACTGATGCACTCAGACCGTTAACCGCCAACGGTGTCACTGAAGCTAGCATGATCGGCCAGTGGTTATTAAAAAACGCCGCTACAATTGATGCTATTTTTATCAGCCCTTATTTACGAGCGCAGCAGACAGCTGATGCTGTGCTTACTGCGCTTGGTAATGTGGCTTACAAAGAAACAGTAAACTTTATAACGCCTGAAGATAATCCTAAAGATGTACATGATTATCTTGATGCTATTTGTAGTGATAAGCAATATCAAAAAGTGTTACTGGTTTCGCATATGCCTTTAGTCAGTTATTTAGTTGCTGAGTTAACCAGTGATAACGCTATGCCGATATTTCAAACCGCCTCTGTAGCACAAATTGACTACGATACCGAGCGGATGCAAGGTGAACTTGTCACTTTAGTGTCGCCTAATGATATTAATCTCGAATAAACTTATCTTTTAATTCCACTAAAACCAGTAAGGCGCCATTGCCACCCCATTCTAATGGTGCTTGATGAAATGCCATAACATCCGGGTGCTGTACTAGCCAGTGTGGTACTTTATTTTTTAATACTCGCCCGCCTAAACCATGAACAATACAAACACATTGGGCATGCTCTTTTTCACAAGCAGCCAGTAGTGCCGCTATTTCGCGTTTTGATTGCTGTTGATCAAGTCCGTGTAAGTCTAAAATTAAATCGGGGGCATATCGTCCTCGGCGTAAATTTTTCGCTTCAAAACTATCGACACCATCACGGACATATTTGACCGGTCCGTGATTATTTAGGTCAGGTTCAAATTCGTCGGAAAAATGAAACTCAGCTAGGGCTTTTTTATCTTTTTGTTTCGTTAAAGCGGTTTTCTGCTTGCCGGTTCTTTTTACCGGGTGTACTCTGTCCTGCACCATAGGTTTTATCTTACCTATGGCATCTTTAAATAACTTTTTTTCTTCCGCATTAAGTGCGTCTTTAAATTTCATTTGCGAAGTCTAAAAACATCGACGAACAATAACAAGTGAAAGTATAATAAAAAATAATATCTATAATTGAAGTTAAGCCAGAGGAAAGCGTGGAAATAATAAATTTTGCAGAGGTAAGTGAACAATTGCATAGCGTTAATGATTATGTGCGCTTTGGTGCTAGTCAGTTTAACCAGGCTGAGTTGTATTTTGGTCATGGGACAAATAATGCGTGGGATGAAGCGCTAACTTTGGTTATGCATCAATTGGCTTTACCGCTAGCTATGTCTGCTGAGCTGATGTCATGCCGCTTAGTTTCACAAGAGCGAGTCGCTATTTTACAATTGTTTGAACGTCGCATCGTTGATGGACTGCCAGCGGCTTACTTAACTAACCAAGCAATGTTTTGTGGTTTACCGTTTTATGTTGATGAGCGTGTGTTAGTGCCACGTTCACCCATTGGCGAATTAATTGATAATCACTTTGATGGTTTAATTGCTTATTCACCGCAACGAATTTTAGATTTATGCACCGGTAGTGGCTGCATCGCTATTGCTTGCGCGGTGGCCTTTCCTGAGGCTGAAGTTGATGCTTTAGATCTTTCTATTGATGCGCTGAATGTCGCAGAAATTAATATTGAAGGTCATGATTTATCAGCACAAGTTATTCCAATTCAATCTGATGTTTTTTCTGGGGTTGTTGGGCAAAGCTATGATTTAATAGTGACAAATCCACCATATGTCGATCAAGAAGATATTGACGCCTTACCGCAAGAATTTTTACATGAACCCGAAATGGGCTTAGGTAGCGGTTTTGATGGTTTAGACATTGTACGCCAGATTCTAGCGCAAGCGGCTAATCATCTAAATGAGCATGGCGTATTAATTTGTGAAGTGGGCAACTCACAAGTGCATTTAACCGCGGCTTTTCCTCGTGTACCGTTTCAATGGTTGGAATTTGAACGCGGTGGTCATGGCGTGTTCCGTTTAACGAAAGCACAATTAGAGCAATATCAGCAGGACTTTTCCGGTCACGAATAATTCAACCGTTGATGGAACATTTGACGGTTTAGCTAAATAATATTTACAGGTCAATATCACTATGTCAGGCAATACTTTTGGTAAGTTATTTACAGTTACTTCATTTGGTGAAAGCCACGGGCTAGGTTTAGGCGCAATTATTGATGGTTGCCCTCCTGGAGTTGAACTCAATGAAGCTGATTTGCAGCATGATCTTGACCGCCGTAGACCGGGTACTTCTCGCTTTACTACGGCACGTCGAGAAGCCGATGAAGTTAAAATAATGTCGGGCGTTTTTGAAGGCAAAACTACCGGTACACCCATTGGCTTATTGATTGAAAATACCGATCAACGTTCGCAAGACTACGGTGATATTGCCCAAACATTCCGTCCAGGTCATGCCGATTATACCTACTGGCAAAAATATGGCATTCGTGATTACCGTGGTGGTGGGCGCTCATCTGCGCGCGAGACCGCGATGCGCGTTGCTGCCGGCGCGGTCGCTAAAAAATATTTAAAGCAGAAGTTTGGCATCACTATTCAAGCCTGTGTTACGCAAATTGGTGAAGTCTGTGCAGAGAATATTGATTGGAATATTGTTGAACAGAACCCATTTTTCTTTCCTGATGCTAGCAAACTTGAACAATTAGATGAGTTATTGCGTGGCATTATGCGCGAAAAAGACTCTATTGGTGCTAAATTGATGGTTGTGGCCAATAATGTCCCTGTGGGGTTAGGCGAGCCTATTTTTGATCGTCTAGATGCCGAGATTGCTCATGCTTTAATGGGGATTAATGCCGTGAAAGCTGTGGAAGTTGGTGATGGTTTTGCTGTAGTGAATCAAAAAGGCTCTGAGCACAGAGACGAATTAACACCGGAAGGTTTTGCCTCAAATCATGCCGGTGGCGTGCTAGGTGGAATTTCTTCTGGCCAACCCATTGTTGCGTCTATTGCGCTAAAACCGACGTCTAGTATTGGTGTAAGTGGTAAAACGGTTGATCTTGCTGGCCAGGCTGCTGATATTGTGACGAAAGGTCGCCATGACCCATGTGTTGGTATTCGCGCTGTGCCTATTGCAGAAGCAATGTTAGCGCTGACTTTGATGGATCATTATTTAAGACATCGAGCGCAAAATGCTGATGTTGTTTGTCAAACTCCAGATATCGAGCGCTAACGTCAACGGATTGCTAACGCGTGGTTTCAAAACAATTCTTTCGTTTATCGACAAATTATTTTTGGTATTTTGGTATCTTAGGTTTAGTTGTGCCTTTTCTATCGGTTTTTCTCGATGGCAGAGGTTTTACTTCACTTGAAATTGGTGAGATTTTAGCGGTGATCACCGCAACAAAAATTGTCGCACCGTCATTGTGGGCGCAACTTGCTGACCGAACAGGTAAACAATTAACTATCGTAAAAGTAGGGGCTTTGTTGTCTCTTCTTTGTTTTAGTTTAATTATTTGGACAGTAAGTTATTGGCCATTAATGTTTAGTCTAGCGATGTTTAGTTTATTCTGGACGGCTATTTTACCGCAAATAGAGGTGATGACGCTTAACTCTATTCGCAGAAGTGCAAAAATATATGCTCGTATTCGTTTATGGGGCAGTATTGGTTTTATTATTGCTGCTATGGTCAGTGGCGAGTTAATTGAGCGTTACTCTACGGAAGCATTCAGTTACATTGGCATGGCCATATTGGCTGGGCTGTTTATTTCCACCTTATTAAGCAAGCAACCCCGAGTAGCTAATAAAGCGTTAGTTGATCATGTTTCTATTAAAGCGAAAGTGTTTAATGGTAATTTTTTGCTGTTTTTCTTTGCTGGCTTAATGTTACAGATGAGCTTTGGTCCGTATTATGTTTTTTTTGCTTTATACCTTAAAAGCTTAACTTACTCTGGTTTTCTGATCGGTATTTTTATTGCTATTGGCGTGGTCGCCGAAATCGGTATTTTTGTTTTTGCCGCTATTTTCTTCAAAAGCTTTTCATTAAAAACCTTGTTAAGCATTAGTATTTTATTTACGGCTTTTCGTTGGTTTTTGGTCGGGCATTATGCTGAGAGTAATATTGCCTTAGCAGCCTCGCAACTGATCCATGCGTTAAGTTTTGGTTTATACCATAGTGCCAGTATTGCTTTTATTCAAAAGCATTTTAATACTAACCAACAAAGTCGTGCACAAGCGATTTATATTGGTGGTGTTTATGGTGTTGGTGGTGCGGTTGGGGCATATGTCGCTGGGATACTGTGGCAAGATGGTCTAGGCGCTGTTGCTACCTTTGATTTTGCCGCGATCACCGCCTTGGTTGGTGGTATTTTAGCTTTATTTTTGCGCACTCAGTTTATTGAGCGAAAAGCAACGAGTTCAGGTTAACTAAGTTAAGATACTTCAATCAATATGGTTTTTAAGTACCCATCAAACGTTATTGTTACTCGTTATTCGCTTGTAAACGTGACTTCTGAGCAGTCAAATTTCTTTAGCCCGAGCTCAGGTTAAGCTGATTTTCGCTAATAAAAAAGCTAGCACTTTACGCTGCTAGCTTAGTATTTTTTACTGACAAGGCGATAACGAAAAGGTAGCGTTATTTCACTTCTTCACCAGCCGCTTGTTTATCAGCATGATAACTTGAGCGTACTAATGGACCACAAGCTGCATGATCAAAGCCCATTTTATCGGCTTCACGTTTAAACATATCAAAATCGTCTGGATGAACATAACGTTCAACAGGTAAGTGATGTTTACTCGGCTGTAAATACTGACCAATAGTTAACATAGTAACGCCATGAGCACGTAAGTCACGCATCACTTGGAGAATTTCTTCGTTAGTTTCACCTAAGCCAACCATAATGCCTGATTTAGTGGGTACGCTAGGATTTGCTTGACCAAATTTTTTCAGCAAATCTAATGACCATTGATAGTTAGCACCAGGACGAGCCTTAGTATATAAGCGTGGTGCTGTTTCAAGGTTATGGTTGAAAACATGTGGAGGATTTTGATTTAAAATTTCTAAAGCGCGATCCATACGACCACGAAAATCAGGTACTAAAATTTCAACTTTGGTATGCGGAGAATGTTGAGCAATTTCAGTAATACAATCAGCAAACTGTTGAGCACCACCATCGCGTAGATCATCACGATCAACGGAGGTGATCACCACGTACTTCAACTTCATATCTTTTAGCGTTAATGCTAATTTACGAGGTTCATCTTTATCTGCTTGCAGGGGACGACCATGACCCACATCACAAAATGGACAACGGCGAGTACAAATATCGCCTAAAATCATAAAGGTTGCCGTGCCGTGATTAAAACATTCCGATAAGTTTGGACATGATGCTTCTTCACAGACTGAATGTAAGTCATGCTTACGCAATGCTGCTTTGATATTATCAATACGCTCAGAACTTTTTGGTAACTTAATGCGTAACCAATTCGGCTTTCTCAGCATAGTCTCGCGCTCAGAAGTAACCACTTTGATAGGAATATGCGCCATTTTTTCGGCGTCACGTAATTTTGTACCTGGAGTAATGCGTGATGATTTAGTGGTCATGACCTGTTTCCAATCCCGTTTGATAAGATAAATGCTCAGTGTTTAGTAGTTTGCTTAGGTGTTTAACTAGTGATTCACCCGCTTGAACTACGGTGGCGGGGCCTTGCAAATCGATTGTTTGTACCATTTCTAAGCCTTGATAACCGCAGGGGTTAATGCGTAAAAATGGTGATAAATCCATATTGACGTTTAATGCTAAGCCGTGAAAAGAGCAGCCTTTACGTACTCGTAAACCTAAAGAGGCTATTTTTTTGTCGTCAACATAAACTCCTGGAGCATCTGGCTTGGCATTAGCATTGATGCCAAAGTCTGCCATTGATGCGACGATGCCATTTTCTATTAATGTCACTAATTCTCTAACGCCCATTTTTCTACGACGTAGATTGATCATAAAATAGATCACCTGTTGGCCAGGGCCGTGATAAGTAACCTGTCCTCCACGGTCAACTTTCACCACAGGAATATCGCCAGGCATAAGGAGATGCTCATCCTTGCCTGCTTGTCCTTGAGTAAATACCGGAGGATGCTCTACCAGCCACAGTTCGTCAGCCGTATTTTCATCTCGATTATCGGTGAAGTTTTGCATGGCATGCCAAACATCGACATAGTCGATAGTATTAAGTTGCCGAATAATCAATGTGTTTTTCAAAAATATATCTCTATAAATTTCGCTTAGCTAATTGTATCCGAATAATAATTTGAATACACCATGCAAAAAGTAAGGATTAAAGAACGTAACGCACTTCTTCTATAGCATTAAGCGTTTTATAGATGGTTTCTATATGATCTTTACTGATGACGGTAACGGCTATTGAAATTGAATGATAGTTACCCTTAGAACTTGCTTTCACTTTCGGTGCGTAATCACCCGGCGTATGTTTTTGCAACTCACCAACAACTAAATCAGGTAATTCGTCGCAAGCAACGCCCATAACTTTGAAGTTTAAAACGGTTGGGAATTCCAATAATTCATCAAACTTAGTATTCATTTATTTTCTCTTGATTGGTAAAGCACTAGTATTTTAAAGGCGCTTAATAATAGGTGTATTATTCGATTTAATCGCCAATAGACCAATCCATGTGGTAAAAATTAATGCGCTGAATATGTAAATCGTCGATATTTTAACACTATTTACAGTAAATGTGATCAGTCGCCGTTAATTTGCTTGTCGATATGAGCTATTAAATGAGGGGAATTTATCTAAAATCAATGTTTAAGTGTAACTTTATTTACTTATTTATCGATCTAAAATCAAAAATAAACTCAGCCAAGGCTGAGTTTATTAATAGCATGTTTTTTTGCTTAGATTAATTAGCAAACTGCAGTTTTATATAATCCAGTAATTTATTGAACATGCCGCCTTCTTGCACGGCTTGTAGTGTTACTAATGGATACTGGGCAATATCTTCACCATCAAGCTGTAAAAATAATTTACCAACCACTTCACCTTTTTGCAGTGGCGCTGTCAGTTGTTTGTCTAATTCAAAATTAGCTTGTAAATTTTTACGTTGACCACGTGGGATAGTAATTGGGGTATCAACCATGATACCTAAATCAACTTCCTTGCTGTCACCCATCCAAACGCGGTCACTAGCAAATTTCTCGCCCGCTTTGTAAGGTGTGTAAGTTTCGAAGAAACGGAAGCCATAGTTGAGTAACTTTTTGCTCTCGACTTTACGAGCACGCTCACTGTCTGCACCCATGACGACACTAACTAGACGCATATCGCCTTTAGTGGCAGAGGTGACTAGGCTATAACCTGCTTGTGAAGTGTGACCAGTTTTTAAACCGTCCACATTCATACTTTTATCCCATAATAAGCTATTGCGGTTATATTGTTTAATATTGTTGTAAGTAAAAGATTTTTGGCTATAAAGTTTATATTCTTCTGGTACATCACGGATCAAGGCAATGGCCAGTGTTGCCATATCACGAGCGGTAGTTTTGTGTTCTTGGCTATCTAAACCATGACTATTTTCAAAGAAACTACTGTGCATGCCTAATTGTTCAGCATGGGCATTCATTAATTGTGCAAAAGCATCTTCACTGCCGGCAATATGCTCAGCCATAGCGACACAGGCATCATTACCTGAGGCGACAATAATCCCTTGATTCAGTAAGCTAACAGGCACCTCTGTACCGACTTCGATAAACATTTTTGATGAATCAGGAAAGTTTTTTGCCCAAGCTTTCTCACTAATTTTAACCACATCATCATTGTTGATGTTTCCGATCACAAGCTCTTTACCTATGATATAACTCGTCATCATTTTAGTTAAGCTTGCTGGTGCAAGTAAGATATCTGCATTGCTTTCAGCAATAACCTTACCTGTAGAGTAATCAATGAGGATGTGACCTTTAGCATTTACCTCTGGAGCAGATGGGATAATCGTTTGTGCATGAGAGAGAGAGCAAACACTTAATAAAACAGAGCTTAAAAAAGTAATAAGCTTTATTGATTTCTTAGGAGATTGAATAACCTTGATTTGGGGCATAATTGTCCTGCAGCGCATTGATTAGTGGAAATTATAAAAACGGTATAAAACTTTATGCAGTATAACATTTTTCATTTTGAATTCTATTAGGCTCGATGATGAATTTGTTACTGTTGATGAATTTTGCTTCGTATTGATATTTTTCTCTTATAAAGGCTGTTATTTACCAGCAGTAATATCCATGTAATTGAACTAAATTGAGTCTAACACAGATAATAGCTACTTATTTTCGAACAAAAGCATTGGGGTAACCATCGCGCTTAATTGCAAGTAACAACTTAGTTATATTATCACTGCGCTCTATCGGACCCACTAGAACACGAAAAATTCCATTTATTTCTTCTAATTGGGTTTTTTGTTTATACTGTGCTGATAATGCCGTTAACAGTTTAGTTGCCTGAGTCTTGCTGCTGCTAGCAAATATTTGAATGTATTGTGCTTTATTTGAGTTATCTGATAACTGTGATTCTGTATCTCCAGCGATAGCTTTTGGAGCTTTTTTATCTGTGATAATGCTAACTACAGCTTTATTCTTAGTCTTGATAATAGCTGATTTTGTGCTAGATGTTGCAGTCGTTGGCTGAGCTAAAGGTGTAACCTTTGCTTGGCTTTCAGCTAAATAGCCATGATTAGTTTTAAGCTGGGCTAATGTTTTTGCGCTAAAATCAGTAATGGCTGAAATGGTGACATTTGCGGTACCTGTTTTTAACATATCAAGCTTATAGGCGGCACTATAGGATAAATCGATAATACGGTTTTGATGAAACGGCCCGCGATCATTAACCCGAACAATAACAGAACGGCCATTGTTATTATTAACCACTTTTAAATAGGTGGGTAAAGGTAGATTTTTGTGGGCGGCACTCATAGCGTACATGTCATATATCTCACCATTAGAGGTTAAGTGACCATGAAATTTTCGACCATACCATGAGGCAGTACCCGTTTGGCTAAAGTTCTCGGCACTTTTTAATACTTGGTAATGTTTACCGCGCACTTGATAGTGTTTATTGCCACCACGACTATGTGTTTCAGCTCTAGGTGTTGCATCATGTAGTTCGCTGACGCTAGGTAAGCGACTTGGTGTACTATCATGTTTGTGTTGGTAACGTCCATAGTTAGTACTACAAGCAGAGAGCAGTATCATAAGTAAAATAAAGCCATGCATACGCTGTACTTTTAATATCGCCATAAAATATCTGTTGTCTCTGTTAAAGGTAATGATTTGAGTATTGATGCTATTGGTCGCTAAACATGGAATCGTCGATGAGTACTAATTGCCATTAGAATGCCAAATCCTGCCATTAATGTCACCATAGAGGTTCCACCATAACTGACTAAAGGTAATGGTACGCCAACCACAGGTAATAAGCCGGAAACCATGCCGATATTGACAAAAATATAAACAAAAAATGTTAATGTTAAACTACCGGCTAAAAGCTTAGTAAAAGCATGTTGAGCATGAACTGCAATCCATAGTCCGCGCATCACAATGGCTAAATATACCGTCAGTAGTAAGCCAACACCAATTAAGCCGAACTCTTCACTAAATACCGCGAAAATAAAATCAGTATGGCGTTCAGGGAGAAATTCGAGTTGTGATTGTGTGCCTTGTAACCAACCTTTGCCGTGAATACCACCCGAGCCGATAGCAATTTTAGATTGGATAATGTGGTAGCCTGAGCCAAGCGGGTCTTGCTCAGGATTTAAAAAAGTTAATACCCGTTGTTTTTGGTAGGGCTTCATCAAAAACATCCACAATACGGGAGCAAATGCTGATGCTAAGCCAAGGCAAGTGCCGATAAGCTTCCAACTAGCACCGGCAAGAAATATCACAAAAACTCCTGAACTGGCAATGAGTAGAGCTGTACCTAAATCAGGTTGTTTGGCAATCAATAAGGTTGGCATTAACACCAAAATAAAGGCGATAATTATTTTTGATATTTTTGTCGGTAAGTCATATTGGCTAACGTACCATGCGATCATCATTGGCACGACAAGCTTCATTATCTCAGAAGGTTGAAACTTTGTCACACCAAGGTCGAGCCAACGTTGGGCGCCTTTACCAACGTGACCAAATAATAATACCGCGGCTAATAACATTAGACCTAAAATAAACATAGGTACCGCCCATTTTCGGTAAGATAATGGCGGAATTTGTGCAATTAAAAGCATGACAAATAGTGCTACACCAGCGCGTTTCGCATGACGTATTAATACAGCACTTTCTTGTCCACCAGCACTATAAACAACAAATAACCCTAGTATTAACAAAGCTAAAATACCACTTAATAAGGGTAAGTCGATATGCAAACGTTGCCATAGAGAACGCTGTCTTTGTTGATCATGTCTGGTATTACGCACTAAGGTTCACCTGCTATATTGGTAATGTTTTGCTGATAAACTTCATCATGGTGAGGATGTTTTAGTTTGTCGGTACTGATAATCTCTCTGTCACCAAAATATTGATCCATTATCTGACGTGCCACAGGCCCAGCATTGGTGCCACCACCACCTTTGGCGACGTTTTCAATGGCAACAGCAACAACAATCTCTGGATTTTCGTAAGGTGCAAAAGCAATAAACATGGCGTTGTCACGTTTGCTTTCTTGTACTTTTTTTGCATCATACTCTTCATCTTGAGCGATGTTAGCTGTTTGTGCAGAGCCGGTTTTACCAGCTGCATCATACTTACTACCTTTAAAAGCGGAATAGCCGGTAGCACCGAATTTTTGCACCGTATTATGTAAACCGTCTAAGACAAGATCCCAATAGGCTTGATTTTTTAGGGTGATAGGGCGTTTTTCGTCAACTACATATTCAGTAATCAGCGGCTGTTGCTGATCGGCATCCTCATCAATAACGGTTACTTCACTGGTGGCTTTTAAAAAGTGTGGAACTTTAATTCTACCCTTATTGACTAAAATGGAGATTGCTTGTGATAATTGTAATGGTGTCACAGACCAGTAACTTTGCCCTATGCCAACGGATAAGGTTTCACCGGTATACCAAGCTTTGTTGTAACGAGCTCGCTTCCATTCGATACTGGGCATAATAGCGCGGCTTTCTTCGTGAATATCTATACCGGTGTAATCACCAAAACCAAATTTTTCCATCATCTTACTAATCCGGGTAATACCCAGTCTATAGGCTAAGTCATAATAATAAACATTACAGGATTGCTCTAATGACTTAGTTAAATTGACTTTGCCGTGGCCCCATTTTTTCCAATCGCGTCGCTTGGTTTCTATGCCGGGTAATTGATAAAACCCTGGATCATAAATCTCAGTTTCTGGGGTGATTAATTCGGCTTCAAGCCCGGTAAGTGCTAATAAAGGCTTAATGGTTGATGCTGGTGGGTAACCTTGTACTGCACGGTTAAGTAACGGTTTATTACTTTCAGGTGCTAAGAGCTTCTTATATTTTTTACTACTGATACCATGGACAAAAAGGTTGCCATCAAAGCTTGGGTTTGAATACATGGCAAGCACACCACCATCTCTAGGGTCAATGGCGACTACCGCACCACGTTTACCTGAAAGTGCGCGCTTGGCGATCATTTGTAGCTCGATATCTAACGTTAGCGTTAGATCTTTACCCGGAATAGGAGGAGTAAAGTCTAAGGTACGAATGACTCGGCCTTGGTTATTAATTTCAACTTCTTGGTGACCAATGGTGCCATGTAAGATATCTTGATAATACTTTTCTAAGCCTAGCTTACCAATGTTACGGGTAGCCGCGTAGTTTTCAGCTAGGCCTTGCTTTTCTAGCGCTAGTGAATCTTTACGATTAATACGCGCAACATAGCCTAAGGAATGTGTCGTTAAGTCAGCAAAAGGGTAATAGCGTTTTAAGCGCGCGTCGATAAAAAACCCAGGGAACTTATGCTGGTTGACGGAAAATAATGCGACTTGCTGCTCACTTAAACGTGAATAAATTTCAATAGGTTTAAAGCGACGCTTACTTTTTAATTCTTTAAATAGTTTGTCTTGTTTTTCCTGACTAATATCTAATAATTCGCTTACTTCTGATAAGCGTTTTTTAATATCATCAACTTGTTCTGGGATCACCTCTAAGCTATACACTGGGGTGTTATCAGCCAGTAAAACACCATTTCGATCGTAAATTAAGCCTCTGTTTGGCGCAACCGGTAACAGTTTAATACGATTAGAGTTAGAGCGAGTTTGGTATTTTTGGTATGAGTTAACTTCAAGATTATAAATATTACTAAATAGCACTAAGGAAAGTATCAGGACAGCAATAAAAGTTATAAAGGTACGACGGGCAAATAAGTTTGCCTCTGCGCTATGGTTTCGAATGGCAACACGTTTTTTAGGCGCCATTATTTACTCTCGATGATAAGGATGATTGTTATTGATTGACCATGCTCGATAAAGGCTTTCAGCAACGACAATACGTACCATAGGATGCGGTAAGGTGAGTGGCGATAATGACCATTTTTGTTCGGACGCTTGAATACAAGCAGGCGCTAAACCTTCAGGGCCACCAACAAGCAGTGCAACATCACGACTATCAACATGCCAACGTTCTAGTTGTTTGGCAAGCTCAGGGGTTGTCCAAGGCTTTCCTTCCACCTCTAAGGTCACAATGCGATTACCCTTAGGAATAGCCGCTAACATTTGTTCGCCTTCTTTTTCTAGAATACGGGCAATATCGGCATTTTTGCCGCGCTTTCCAGGTGAAATTTCCACTAAATGGAAACTCATATCACGAGGGAATCTACGGCAATATTCGCTAAATCCTTGGCTGACCCATGCTGGCATTTTGTTACCAACAGCGTATAAGGTAATGCGCATTATACTTTAAACTATTCCCATAGTTGTTCTAGTTGGTAACGGTCACGAGTTTCATCAGTCATCACATGGACAACTACATCACCTAAATCAACTAAAGACCATTCGCCGACATCATTACCTTCAACACCTAAGGCTTCAATGCCAGCAGCGCGACATTCAATAGTAAGTGATTGGGCAATTGAAATAACGTGACGTTTTGAGTTACCAGAGCAAACTAACATGTAGTCAGCGAAACTCGACTTTTTAGATATCTCTAGTGTGACGATATCGCGGCCTTTCATATCTTCGATTTTTTCGGTAACAAAAGTAATTAGGTCTGAACTTTGCAAAGTGGGATCTCTATAATTAACAATAATCGGCGATAATAGCATTATTTTGTTTGTCCGTTAACAGTCTAATGCCATCAATCGCATGTTTTTTGCACAACAAGCGGTTTATTTTGCTCGCTCTATCGCTAAATCAAAGAAAATGGCACTTTTAGTATATAGTTATCAAATAGAAAAGCATAAATAATAGGATTATCGATAAAGCTTATTTTGCTCGATATAATCGTAAACTGGCTTAGGTAAATATTTGCTATAACTCGCCGAGCTTTTAATACGGGCTCTAATATTTGTCGAAGATATATCTAGCGGTGTGCTTTCATGTAATAAGATTTGCCCGACTTTTTCGCGCTGTAATTGTCTCAGGTTATAAAGCAAACGCTTTGTTAATTCTGGCGCAAGTGCCGCTTCTAGATCCGTGTGTGAATAGCCAGGGCGAATATTGACCACTAGATTGCATAAGGTGAGGATTTCTTGCCAATGTCGCCATTTTGTAAAGGTGAGTAGCGAGTCCATACCCATCATAAAATATAAAGCTGCCTTTGGTTGCGCTTTTGTTATTTCACGTAAACTATCGACTGTGTATGACGGGCTATCTCGATCAAGCTCGCGGCTATCGAGCAGCACACTTTTATTACTATCACACACCAAAGCGACCATCTCAGCACGTTGTTTTGCATTGGCATGGGTACCCGTTTTATGGGGAGGGATATGAGCCGGAATTAAATATAATTGTTCTGCGCCTAACCAGCAGGCAGTTTCTTGAGCCGGTAAAATATGACCAAGGTGGATAGGGTCGAAGGTACCGCCGAGTAGAGCGATAATCTTTGGTGCTATGCGCTTAGTTGTACTCATAATCTAAACTAAAGTTTTCACTTATTTTGTTATGAAATAAACTGATCAGTACGTCACTGAGTAAGATAAAAGCATTAAAATCGCTACTGGTTTTACTCAGTAGATCAACTTGCGCTAACCTTGCTAAAGCTTGTTCAACATTGCTTAACGTAATGTTATTCAAAGCATACTGATATACGGGTTTTTTCTTGTCCCAGATACGATATTGTTTAAAAATATTGTCGATGCTCGCCCCTTGTTCTAGTTGCGCGAGCATGGCATAAAGCTGACTGAGCTCTTTATGAATAAACCAAACTAACTGCCCTAATGCGCTGCCATCATGTTGCATTTGATCTAAAATAGCTAAGCACTTTTTTAAGTCGCCGATTAGTAAGGTATCAATCAGTTGAAAAGGGTTGAATTTAGCCTGCTTAATGACAAGTTGTTCTGCTTCTTCAAAACTAATCGTTTGTTGGCCAAACAATATTGCTAACTTTTGCAGCTCTTGTGCTAATGCTGGCAGGTTGCCTTCAAATAGCACGGCCATTAAATCAATCGCATCGCTATGTAAATTGAGCTGCAGTTGCCGTGCTTGACTATTTAGCCACTGCTTTAATTGCTTGCCTTCAACATCATATAAAGGTAGAAAACAGCCAGCAGCTTCTAATGATTTGAACCACTTGCGCTTTTGTGTTGCAGCGTCAAGTTTAGGACCATGAAATATCAGCTGTATATCTTGATGCAACAAGGTCAGTAATTGTGTTATGGCTTTTGCGCCATTATCACCAATTTTGCCATTGATAAACTCTATTTCAATAATGCGTAATGAGGAGAACAAGCTCATTGATTGGTATTCTTGAAAAAGCGTATGCCAATCAAACTTGTCGTCAATACTAAAACGGATAACTTCGTCGAAACCTTGTTTTTTAGCGGTACTTTTAATTTTTTCTAAGGCGTTATTTTTTTGCCAAGCTTCATCGCCAAACACTAACCATATCGGTTTAAAGCCTTGCTTGAGTGTATTGTCGAGTTGATTATGATAAATGCGCATTCGAATTGACTTACAGCTGAATACTAGCCATGTCACGGAGGATTTTATTAGCCGCTTCTTGACGCATTTCACGTAACATTAGCGACAGTTCACGGCTTTTTGCTAAGGCAATATCAGGATCATCTTGATAATCACGATTAAGTTCAAAGCTAAAGTTTTTCACATCTTGGCCAGGAATTAAAATTTGGTAACGTACGGTATAAATAAGCTCATATTCTGCGACTTGACCATTAGGAAAAACAGATAAAGTTCTTCGATCTAGGTTATCTTGCAAGATCCGCATTTGTGGTATGGACTTATCACTTTGTTGTACTAACTTAACATCATTAACGGTTAAGTGTTGTCTGACTAAGCGAGTGAGCTCACCATATTGGTCAACTGAGCTAAACTCCATGGTTTGCAATTCAGGTGCTAATAAATAATTGCCGCGTAGCTGAAAACCACAACCGTTTAACATCATTAATATGATGCTAAAAGATAATATTTTACTGATTTGGCGAATTATTAATGGCTTCATAACGTGTTCACTTTTTATAGGTAGAAATTCAATCAGTGCATCATTAATGCGTTTTGCACGGGTTAAGCTGCTAAGCCCTAATAAAGAGCTAAGCAGCTAAGGTCATTATTAGTTGGCAACAATATTTAGCAACTTACCAGGTACATAAATCACTTTACGTATGGTTTTTCCGTCAGTAAATTTACTGACACTTTCATCAGCAAAACCCATTGCTTCAACCGCTTCTTTTGTTGCATCGGCAGACACGGTAATTTTAGCGCGTAATTTACCATTAACTTGCACAATGATAAGTTTTTCATCTTCAACTAGCGCGCTGTCATCAACAATAGGCCAAGCCGTGTTTTCAACTGGTTTACCATCGCCAATTAAGCTCCATAAATGGTGACTCAAATGTGGCACGATAGGCGTCAGCATTAACACCAGTGCACGAATAGCTTCATGCATTACTACACGGTCTTCATTACTGTCGATACTTGCTTTAGTTAAATGGTTCATTAACTCCATAATTGCAGCAATAGCGGTATTGAAAGTATTGCGACGACCAATGTCATCACTGACTTTCGCAATGGTTTTATGCAATTCACGACGTAGTGTTTTTTGCGTTGAATTAAGTGTTAAGCCAGCAATGCTTGGCGCATCTTTTGATATTTCAGCTACCTGAGTGAAATCATAAACTAGTTTCCAGACACGTTTTAAGAATCTATGTGCGCCTTCAACACCCGAATCAGACCACTCTAACGTTTGCTCTGGTGGTGAGGTGAACATGATAAATAAACGTACAGTATCGGCGCCATAAAGCTCAATAACTTCTTGTGGATCAATACCGTTGTTTTTCGATTTTGACATTTTGCTCATACCAGCAGAGATTACTGGTAGGCCATCTAGCTTACAGGTAGCTTTAGTGACCTGGCCTTTTTCGTCGCGTTCAACATCGACATCGGTCGGCGCAATCCAATCTTGTCCGCCATTATCGGCTTCACGATAATAGGTATCAGCCAATACCATGCCTTGACATAGCAAGCTTTTAAACGGTTCATTAGACTCGACTAAGCCAACGTCACGTAATAATTTATGGAAAAAGCGTGCGTATAGTAAATGTAAAATAGCATGCTCGATACCACCAATATACTGATCAACCGGCAACCAATAATTGGCCTTCTCAGGATCAAGCATTTGTGTATCATCGTTTGGCGAACAGTAACGTGCGTAATACCACGATGATTCCATGAAAGTATCGAAAGTATCGGTTTCACGAAATGCTTCCTCGCCATTGTAAGTGGTTTTTGCCCATTCTGGGTTATCTTTGATCGGTGAAGTTACACCATCCATCACCACATCTTCAGGTAATTCAACCGGTAGTTGATCTGCAGGCACGGGTACCGATTCACCATTGGCTAAATGCATCATTGGAATAGGCGTACCCCAATAACGTTGGCGCGAAACACCCCAATCGCGTAAACGATAATTTACCGTTATTTTACCTTTACTTTCGCTGACTAATTTATCTGAAATCGCTTTAAAAGCATCGTCAAAATTTAAGCCATCGAATTCACCTGAATTGACTAACGTATTCTTTTCAATAATGGCGGCAACTGTTATATCGTCATTGTCACTGCCTGCAATTACTTGTTTAATTTCTAAACCGTATTTAGTGGCGAATTCCCAATCTCGTTGGTCATGACCAGGTACTGACATGACAGCGCCTGAGCCGTAATCCATTAAAACAAAGTTGGCTGCCCATACAGGCACCAATTCACCGCTGATTGGGTGTAGTGCTTTTAAACCGGTATCAACCCCTTCTTTTTCCATCGTTGCCATATCAGCTTCGGTAGATTTATTGGTTTTACATGCTTGGATAAAGGCGGCCAATGCGGGGTTGTTTTCAGCAGCAGCTAAAGCTAACGGATGTTGTGCAGCAAGGGCAACATAAGTCACACCCATTAAGGTATCTGGGCGAGTAGTATAAATATCAAAACTTTCAGCAGAATTGGCAACTTGGAAAGTCATCTCGACGCCTTCAGAGCGACCAATCCAGTTACGTTGCATAGTTTTAACTTGCTCAGGCCAACCGGCTAATTCGTCTAAATCGTTAATTAATTCTTCGGCATAATCAGTAATTTTAATAAACCACTGTGGAATTTCTTTACGCTCAACCAGTGCGCCTGAACGCCAACCTCTACCATCAATAACTTGTTCATTAGCTAAGACTGTTTGGTCAACCGGATCCCAATTTACGGTGGCGTTTTTCTTATACACTAAGCCTTTTTCATAAAGCTGAGTAAAGAACCATTGTTCCCAACGGTAATAATCTTTTTTACAGGTTGCTAATTCACGACTCCAGTCGTAACCAAATCCGAGTGATTTTAATTGAGTACGCATGTAGTCAATATTTTCATAAGTCCATTTAGCTGGCGCTGAATTGTTTTTTATCGCGGCATTTTCTGCTGGCAGGCCGAAAGCGTCCCAACCCATAGGTTGCATAACGTTTTTGCCCTGCATGCGTTGGTAACGAGAGATCACATCACCTAAGCTGTAATTGCGTACGTGGCCCATATGGAGACGGCCACTTGGGTATGGAAACATCGCCAAGCAATAAAACTTTTCTTTTCCAGGTTGCTCTTCAGCTTTGAAGGTATTGTTATCAGTCCAAAATTTCTGAACATCGGCTTCAATTGATTGGGGATTGTAGATGGATTCCATTAAGATTTCTCAAACACGCTAAAATAGGAGCTTAAACTGACTTAAACAACGAATTTTTACTGATAAAAGTTGTTATTTAAAGACGTAAGTCGAAGCGATAAAATAATCCCGATAGGATACCTTATCTCTTGCCACTGCGACAAGTTAAAGCAAGTTTATGCCGAATATTTTTCTTGCGAACGCTATTATCCTCGTTTACGTCAATAAATGTTCTGGCAACAGACCTTAAATAGTGGTTTTTATTACGCGATCAATTATGCTAAAACTAGTGGTATTAATTAAGGAGATATTATGAAAAAAGAACAATCTGACGTGCAAGGGGTTTATCAAAAGTTGCAAGATTGGTTAGAAAATACCAAAGATAATGAAGTGCGCTCAATCATCGAAGTTGTCGAACAAGCCAAAGCAATTTTACATGCTGCAGAACAAATTCCCGAGCAACAAGTGAAGCAGTTTATTGCTAACCTCAAATATGACTTGAGTGATTTTTATCAGCAGTATCAAGCCGACGTTAAGCATTCTGTTTACTTGGATGTACTAAATGAGAGCCTCTGGGCAAATTTAGCGCAAATCACCGATAAATCACAAGTTGAGTGGACTGAATTGATGGATGATTTTCAACATCAAGATGGCTACCATGTTGGTGACTATGTTGGCTTTGGTCAATTACAATGCCAAACGTGTCAACACTGTGTGACCTATAATCACGCTAATGTTGTCACTGAATGTATTTCTTGTGGAGGCAAAGACTTCCAACGTTTGAGTTTAACTCCTTAAAATAAATTTTTGTTATATTGTTTTTGCGGTTCGGGGTAATGTCGCTGTACACTATGATTAATGAAGCCTTATTTATTCTACTTGCTATTTAATCATAATATTAAGTTGCATTCCCGAGAGATTGTCTATGACAAATGTGTCAACAAATGTACGCCTTAAACCTTGCCAACTAACCGCAGATTTAACGGTTAAACAATTTGCCAATGCCACAGCTACAGCAGAAATAGCACAAGTATTTATTGGTCATGAAAGAGCTAAAGAAGCCTTAACCTTCGGCTTGTCGATGGAAGCGCCTGGCTTCAATGTTTATGCTATGGGTGAGCATGGTACTGGCCGTCAAAGTTTAATAAAACAAATGCTAGCTGCCACAGCAAGCCAAGAGCCAACGCCACAAGAGTGGTGTTATATCAATAACTTTGATGATCCAAACACACCACACAATATATATTTAAGTCCCGGTGATGGTAAGCAATTACTTACTCGCATGAATACTTTTATTGATGAACTCATGGATTTATTTCCTGAGATTTTCGATAACCCGGGTTACCAAAGACAAAAAGCGGCTATCGATCGTGATTTCAATAAAAAATATGATGAAGCGATCAGCGAGGTCGAAGCAACGGCATTAAAGCATGAAGTTGTGCTATATGAAGACGATGGTGAAATTGGTTTTTCGCCTCTAGTTGCCGGCAAGCCGCTTAACGATAAAGAATTTGCCGATTTAAATGAGCCAAAACGTGCCGAATTTTATACTTTATTAGCCAAGTTAGAAGAATTACTGTCTGAGAAGTTAATCGAATTACCACTATGGAAACGTATTTCTTCTGATAAATTACGTAAGTTAAAGCATGAAACTGCGGCGCAAAGCATTCAACCATTTTTACATGAATTAGAGCATGAATTTGCTAGCAATACTGGTGTGTTGAAATATCTCGAAAAAGTTAAGGCACATGTTGTTGATGCGGTGTTAGAGCTACTCGTTGATGAAAGTAGCGAAGCACCTAATGACAAAGATTTACGTAAATTAATGGTCGAGCGTTTTTTACCTAATTTATTAGTGACTCGCAAAATTGATGAAGGCGCGCCGGTTATTTATGAACAAAATCCGACCTTTCAAAATTTATTCGGTCATGTTGATTTTGGTAGTTTTCAAGGCAGTAGTTACACCAGTTATCGTTTGATCAGACCTGGGGCCTTACATAAAGCGAATGGCGGTTACATATTGCTTGAAGCGGATAAGTTATTAACTCAGCCGTTAGTGTGGGCGCGATTAAAGCTGGCGCTAAAATCACAACAAATAACTATTGAAAATCCGCATTCAGAATATGCCCAACCGGGCGCATTTAGCTTACAGCCAGAAAAAATCCCCTTGAACGTTAAAGTGATTTTGTTAGGTGATCCTGAAATTTACTATACCTTGCAAGATTATGATCAAGAATTTACTGAGCTATTTCGTGTTTTAGCTGACTTTGATCGTCACTTAGAAAAAAGCCAAAGTAACTTAAATGATTACGCTAATTTAATTCGCCAACGCGCTTACCGTAATCACTATCCTGAAGTTACTGATGAGGCGATACTGGAACTGGTTAAATACGCGCTTAGGCGTGCAGAGCATCAACATAAAATTTCAGCCAATATTGTACAAGTAAATGACTTATTAGATGAGGCCTACTACTTGTGGAAACAATCTGAAGGCAAAAATGGTTTGACTGGTAAGCATGTCACTATGGCATTGGCAGCAAAGCAACGTCGTACTGGTCGTATGAGTGAAGCTTGGTTGGAAGAAATTAAAGAGCGTCAATTATTGATTGATACTGAAGGCGGTCAGATAGGTAAAATTAACGGCCTGACAGTATTAGAGATTGGCGATAGTGTTTTCGGTACGCCTGCGCGCATATCTGCCACGGTATATGCCGGTAGCTTAGGGGTTACTGATATTGAACGTGAAGTCGATTTAGGTAAATCGATTCACTCGAAAGGCGTGTTGATTTTAACCGGTTATTTAGGTCATAAGTATGGTCAAAACTTTCCCTTAACTATCTCTGCTAATATCGCTATTGAGCAGTCATATGGTCATATCGATGGTGACAGTGCTTCGATGGCGGAGCTTTGTGCCTTAATATCTGCCATCGCTAAGTTACCCATTAACCAAGGTTTTGCGATAACAGGTTCGATGAATCAGCACGGTGAAGTGCAGTCTATCGGTGGCGTTAATGAAAAAATTGAAGGCTTTTATCGTTTATGTAAAGACAAAGGCTTAACGGGTCAACAAGGTGTTATTATCCCAAGAACTAATACCATTAATTTGATGTTAGCACCTGAGATAATACAAGCGGTAGCAGATGAGCAATTCGCTATTTATGCGGTTGATAATATTGATCAGGCGATAGAAATTTTGATGGGCCAAAGTGCCGGCGAAATTAGTCGAACCGGACGCTATCCAAGAAAATCAATTCATGGCTTAGTATTAGATAAGCTCTCCGCATTTTCAGAACTGATTAATGGCGCCGAGGAATAACCGTAAAAATTGCTTTGTTGGCAATTAATTGCACTTAAAAATAAACACGGCAAGCGCCGTGTTTATTGCTTTTCACCAAAAGTAGCATTTTAAAATGTTAATAATCGCTTAAAAAATAAGCATTATTTAAATTCTTTTCTATACTCTGCTTATCAACAATATTTTTCGTTATAACATTTTGCAACGCACACTAGCAAAAGTTGATGATGCGAATATTGATTGTTAATTTATAGGTGCTATCTCAGTAGAATTAATGAAGAGAGAAAGTTAGCGAAAGCGAAATAACAATAATAAGTAAATGCAGTGAGTTGATGTTGCCAGCAGGCAATAATGAACCCCCTATAAGGTCAGGAGTTTAACCTACCTATCAGACATTTTAATGATGTGTCTCATCTACTTAGTGATTGCTTTGCGGTGATTTTAGTAACACTGAAGTCCATTTCAGCTAACTTAGGTTTATTTTAATCGTTCAATGTTATAACCAAGACTATTGAAAACAGCTTGGCTTAGCATTGCGTGCTTGTATCGATAAGTTCGCTGTCTGTCGGTTTGTAGTTGTTTAACTATAAGTGAGGGCTTTGTGGAAACATCTGATCAAATAACCCAAGTTTGGCCAATTGCGGCTTACTTTATTATTTTGGCCGGTATGCTCATTTTTATGATGCTGCTATCACATTTTCTTGGCCCCAAAGGTAAACAACGCGCTAAAAACACCCCTTATGAGTCTGGGATAATTTCAGTTTCGGATAACAAAACCCGCTTTACCAACCACTTCTTTTTGTACGCTATTTTCTTTGTCATCTTTGATTTAGAAACTATCTATCTTTTTGCTTGGGTCATTGCCTTTGATGACGTCGGCTGGCCGGGTTTTATTGAAGCGAGTATTTTCATTACCGTATTGTTGGCGGCATTAGTTTACTTAATTCGTATTGGCGCTTTAGAGTTAACGCGTCGCCATCAACCGCATAGAGAAACTCAATTGCAGCGTATACGAGAAAGTGAAATGCAAGCTTTAGGTCAACGCCCTTATGAGCAAAATAAAGGACATCAATAATGGATTGGTCATTAACAAAAGCGAAATTAGATGACGCGATGAGTGAAATGAAGAGCGTTTCTGAAGCTGAATTAAAGCGTAATGTTTTTATGGCAAAGCTTGATGACATGGTGAATTGGGGTCGTAAAAATTCAATTTGGCCATTTAATTTTGGCTTAAGTTGCTGTTATGTCGAAATGGCAACCAGTTTTACTTCACGCCATGATATTGCGCGCTTTGGTGCCGAGGTTATACGAGCAACGCCAAGGCAAGCAGACTTAATGGTCATTTCCGGCACTTGTTTTCGCAAAATGGCACCGGTAATTCAGCACCTCTATGAGCAACTTTTAGAACCGCGTTGGATTATTTCAATGGGCTCCTGTGCTAACTCCGGAGGCATGTACGACATCTACAGTGTGGTGCAAGGCGTTGATAAGTTTATTCCTGTCGATGTTTACGTGCCAGGTTGTCCGCCGCGGCCAGAAGCGTTACTTGAAGCCCTGTTATTGTTGCAAACCAAAATAGAGCATCAGCCAAGGCCGTTAAGTTGGGTTGTCGGTGAGCAAAATGTTAGTGCGATTGGTAAACCGTCATTACGAGACATTAAGCATGGCGAACGCATTCAGGTGACGAACCTTGATTCGCCGGATCATATATAACAAACAACGGTCTTATTTGGTTGCGGCTAGCTAAATCTGGCTAACGAAGTGCGAAGAGAAATTAATACTAAAAGTGGCGAAAGTGAAGGGAAATTAATGGTGACTCAGGTAAATATTAATGCGAGTAACGATTGGCAGATGCTGCAAGCTGTACCTTTGCTTGATGAAATTACGGCCCTATCACCAACGCTTAATTTACAAGCTGTGAGCGCAGTCGAAAACATTGTTGATGATATACCTTCTTATTGGTTAGATAAAAGTCAGTTAATTAAGTTGATGCAAGTACTAAAGCATGACTTAGCTCAGCCGTTTGATATGTGTTTTGATATCACTGCCATTGATGAAAGCGAACGGCAACATCAATCGTCATTATCACAAGCTTTTACGGTCAGTTACCATTTACGCTCTTATCAACGTAATCAAGATATTCGCATTAAAGTTGCCCTCACAAGTACAGATAAACGTTTAGAGAGTGTTTGCCGATTTTGGTCAAATGCTAATTGGTATGAACGAGAAGTTTGGGACATGTTCGGTATTGTTTTTCAAAATCATCCTTATTTAACGCGTATTTTAATGCCGAATACTTGGCAAGGGCATCCGTTACTTAAAACTCATCCCGCACGTGCGACTGAAATGGACCCGTTTATATTACCACCTGACCAACAAGATAAAGAGCAAGCGGCGTTGCAGTTTAACCCTGAAGCGTGGGGCATGAAGCGCCAAAGCAAAGATAGCGACTTTATGTTCTTAAATCTTGGTCCTAATCATCCGAGTGTGCATGGTGCTTTTCGTATTGTTTTACAAATGGAGGGGGAAGAAATTGTTGATTGCGTACCCGATATTGGTTACCACCATCGCGGCGCAGAAAAAATGGGTGAGCGGCAATCATGGCATAGTTACATTCCTTATACCGACCGTATTGACTACCTTGGCGGCGTGATGAATAACTTTCCGTATGTGATGGCAGTTGAAAAACTTGCTGGCATTACGGTACCCGATCGAGCAAAAGTTATTCGTATTATGACCGCTGAAATGTTTCGCATTCTGAGTCATTTGTTATTTTACGGCACTTTTGCACAAGATATTGGCGCACTTTCACCTATTTTTTACATGTTTATCGACCGAGAAAAACTCTTTGGCATTATTGAAGCGTTTACGGGCGCTCGTATGCATCCGAGTTGGTTCCGTATTGGTGGTGTGGCACAAGACTTACCGAAAGGTTGGCAAGGGTTGGTACGTGATTATGTGAACTACCTACCTAAGCGTCTTGATGAATATGAAAAAATGGTTATGCAAAACTCAATTTTAAAGCAACGGACCGTCGGCATTGGTGCTTACTCAGCACAAGAGGCTATTGATTGGGGTATAACAGGTCCTGGATTACGAGCAACTGGTTATTCATGGGATTTACGTAAGCAACGTCCTTATGGTGGTTACGACCAATTTGATTTTGAAGTACCGCTTGGTCATAACGGTGATTGCTATGATCGCTGTCGGGTGCGGGTAGAAGAAATGCGTCAGAGTATTCGTATTATTGAGCAGTGCCTCAACAATATGCCTGAAGGACCCTATAAAGCCGATCATCCACAAACAACCCCACCGGTAAAAGACCGAACCATGCGCGATATTGATACCTTAATACCGCATTTTCTTAATGTTTCATGGGGGCCTGTGATACCGGCCGGTGAAGTCTCCGTCAGTGTCGAAGCAACGAAAGGCATAATGGCATATCACTTAATTAGCGATGGCAGCACCATGAGTTATCGTACCCGCATTCGCACCCCCAGTTTTGCGCACTTACAAATGCTGCCGTTAATTAGTAAAGGCCAAATGGTGGCTGATCTTATCGCAACTTTGGGCAGTGTTGATTATGTGATGGCGGATGTAGATCGGTAGTGATAGTAGCAATTCGCAATAGCGAACAATAAGGTTTAGTAGAAGAAAACGATTAATGTCAGACAATTTATCTTAATGGCTTATAGCAAATAAAGAGATAGTTATGGAATCAATCGATATTTTGACAATGGATTATCAACAGTATCTAACTGCAACTGAAATTGCTGCGATAGAGCATGAGGCCAGTATTATGGAAACACGTGAAGCGGCTGGCATTGAAGCACTTAAAGTTGTGCAAGAGCATCGCGGTTGGGTTAGTGATGAAAGTTTATTTGCCATTAGTGACTTGTTAGCCGTGCCAGTTGCTCAGCTTGAAGGTGTAGCGACTTTCTACAACTTAATTTACCGACAACCGGTTGGTCAACATGTTATCCATTTATGCGACAGTATTGCCTGTCACCTTACCGGGCTAGATGCTGTACTTAGCGCCATTAAGCAATATTTAAATATTGATTACGGCCAGACAACTAAAGATGGCAAGTTCACCTTACTGTCAAACGCCTGTTTGGGCAGTTGTGATAAAGCACCGGCAATGATGATAGGGACAGTACATTATCAGCATTTAACACCAGAAAGCGCCGTTGAGCTTTTACAGCAACTGGCATTGAAAGGAGAGCTTGATGACTGAACAGATAGCAAATAATAGCGTCAAGCCTTTAACCCAGTGGGTAAACTTGCAACAACCATTAGCATTTGCTGATTATTGTCAAGCGGGTGGTTATCAAGGTGCAAAAGTAGCGTTGCAACATTCGCCAAACGAGGTATTGGAAATTGTTAAAAACTCCGGTTTAAAAGGCCGAGGTGGCGCTGGTTTCCCCACCGGTATGAAGTGGAGCTTTGTACCTATGTTTGATGATGGTGATGAAGATGCACCCGACAATAAGTATTTAGTTGCTAATGCCGATGAAATGGAGCCGGGCACATTTAAAGACAGGTTATTACTCGAAGGGGCACCACATCAGTTAATTGAGGCAATGATTATCGCGGCCTACACCATAGGTGCGAATAAAGCCTATATTTTCCTGCGAGGTGAATATCATTTAGCAGCAAAACGTTTACAACAGGCTATTGATCAAGCCTTCCAAAATAATTGGCTAGGTGAAAAAATACAGGGTAGTGCATTTTCAATGGATTTATATGTCCATTGCAGTGCGGGTCGATATATTTGTGGCGAGGAAACCGCGTTAATCAATGCCTTGGAAGGCAAGCGTGCAACGCCTAGAGCGAAGCCGCCATTTCCACAAGTCAGTGGTTTATTTGGCAAACCTACCATCGTCAATAATGTTGAGACTTTGTGTAATTTACCGCACATCTTAAAAAATGGTATCGCATGGTTTCAAGGCATTGCGCCAAATAGCGATGCTGGCAGTAAAATTTATGGCGCTTGTGGACGTGTAAAGAATCCGGGTTTATGGGAATTACCGATGGGAGTAACGTTACGAGAAGTGCTCTATCAACATGCCGGCGGCATGCAAGATGGTTTGCAATTTAGAGGTTTGTTACCCGGTGGCGCGTCAACCGATTTTCTTGTGGCCGAGCATTTAGATACCCCGATGGATTATGACTCTATTGCCAAAGTGGGCAGCCGTTTAGGGACCGGTGGTTTGATTGTGCTGGATGATAAAAATTGTCCGGTCGCTATGGTACTTAATTTGCTGCGCTTTTTTGCTCAAGAATCATGTGGCTGGTGCACGCCATGTCGAGACGGCACGCCTTGGGCCGTTGAGGTGCTAGCGCGTATCGAACACGGGCAAGGAAAAATCGCAGATTTAGACACCTTAGCTAAGCTGTGTGACTTTATGTGGATAGGAAAAACTCATTGTGCATTAGCACCTGGCGCAGTAGAGCCATTAAGAAGTGCTTTAAAATATTTCCATGACGACTTTTTACAGCATATTGAACACGGGTGTTGCCATTATAATCCAGCCTCTTTAGCTAAACGTACACAGGTATCTGAAAGTAAAACTAAGCAAAGTGTCGCTGCTAACCCAACTATGGCGGGGCAGTAATATGAATGAAGATCAAGTCACCATTTTTATTGATGATGTGCCTTACAAAGTGAGCACAAAAGATAACTTGTTATCTGGCGTGTTATCACAAAAATTAAATTTGCCTTATTTTTGCTGGCATCCTTCTATGGGATCAGTTGGCGCCTGTCGGCAATGTGCCGTCATGCAATTTCAAGATGAAACTGATCAACGAGGTCGCATGGTAATGGCGTGTACTACACCGGTAACCGACGGTATGCGCATTAGTATTAAACATCCTGAAGCCAGTGAATTTCGTGAGCAAGTTATTGCTGCCATGATGACAAATCATCCGCACGATTGTCCGGTTTGCGCTGAAGGGGGCGAATGTCATTTACAAGATATGACGGTCATGACCGGCCATAGCGTACGTGAATATCAGGGCAGCAAACGCACTTTTACTAATCAATATTTAGGTGAGCTAGTCGGTCACGAAATGAACCGCTGTATCACCTGTTATCGTTGTACGCGTTTTTATAATGATTATGCCGGCGGTAAAGATTTTGGCGTTTATGGCTCAAAAAACCAAGTGTATTTCGGTCGCCAATCTGATGGTGCGTTAGAGAGTGAATTCAGTGGTAACTTAGTTGAAGTGTGCCCAACAGGGGTATTTACCCATAAGGTTTTTTCATCGCACTATACCCGAAAATGGGATCTGCAATCAGCACCTTCTATTTGTAGTCATTGCTCGGTGGGTTGTAATGTCAGTATTGGCGAACGTTATGGCTCAGTACGGCGAGTAATGAATCGATATGATGCTGATATTAATGGCTATTTTCTTTGCGATAGAGGACGCTTTGGTATTGGCTTTGTTAATGGTGAACAACGTATAAAGCAAGTCAAAGGTATTACACAACAGTCGCCATTGGCATTAAGCAAGTTAGATGTTGCTAAAGCCTTGTCGCACTTTAGAAAGAAACATTTTATTGGTATTGGTTCCGCTCGTGCGTCGTTAGAAGCGAATTTTTATTTAAAGAATATTGTCGGTGCTGAGCATTTCAGCCCCGGCTACCTTGACGATGAAATGAAAACGGTGGCACAGCATGCGCAACTATTGGCATCAAATGCAGCGCCAAGTTTAACGGAAATTGAAGGCAGTGATTTTATTTTTGTGATTGGCGAAGATATCACTCAAACCGCACCAAGAATGGCGCTATCGGTACGACAAGCACTGCGTAATGCTGCTAATGCAAAAGCCGCGAAAATTGGCATCCCCTCATGGCAAGACAGTGCGGTAAGAACCGCTGGCGGAAAGTTACTTTCACCGCTTTTTTTATTGCAAAGCACCACCACTAAGCTCGACGATGTTGCCGAGCAAACTTTACTATTATCGGTGGCAGAGATATCAAATTGTTTAGCCACACTGGTCAAGCTTATTAAATCTTGTGTTATAGAAAATGCTAGTGACGTTAAGCAACAGCTAACTGATTTAGCTCAGCAAGGTCAGCTCAGCTCTGTTGAGCAAAAATTTATTTTCTCAGTTTATCAAGGTTTACATAAAGCCAAACAGCCATTAATTATTTCTGGCACGAGTTTAGTTTGTGCTGAAATGTTGAGTCAAATTGATAGTCTGATGCAGGTATTTAAACAACAAAATAAGATGAAGCCTCCCGCGTTGATTATTATACCGCCAAGTAGTAATAGCGTTGGCTTACTGTCGATTTTAGATGAAAAATCATTATCGATAGAGCAAGTATTGTCACAATTGGCTGAGCAAAATAACCGCTATCAAGGGGTGATATTACTTGAACAAGCGCTGGAAAAACTGTCCGAAAATCAAGTTAGGCAATTGCGAGATTCAAGCAAAACATTGATTGTGCTTGATCACACCCAGCATCGACTCTCAATGCTTGCCGATATAGTGCTACCGGTTGCTGCGGTGAGTGAAGGTGATGGACATTATGTTAATTACCAAGGTCGAGCACAACAATTTTTTCAAGTGCATGCACCGGTATTGCCAATACAAGAAAGTTGGCGTTGGTTAGATATTATTGCTGATATTATTGGCATAAAACCCGTCAGTGCCGCGTCCGAAAATCAGACCCTTCATACGAATATAGTTGCTATTAAAAAAAGCTCCTGTGAATCATTAATGCAGGTGCAGCAGTTTTTTTCTGACCACTTTGCTCAATGGCCTAACCTTATAAAGGCAAAAAGTATTAATCCTGACGACAAGGCGATTGCAAGAATGCCTCACCGAGCTAGCGGGCGCACGGCTCAAATGGCGAATATCAGTGTACATGAAGCAAAAACTACCCAGAAGATTGATGATGATTATACTTTTTCGATGGAAGGCCAGTCGGTTAATAAAAGTGCTGACATGCCTTTTACGTGGGCACCAGGTTGGAATTCAAATCAGTCAATTGGGCAATTTCAAAGGCAAATTAATGGTGAGTTAATAGCGCAAAAATCAGCGCTGTTTATATCTATTTCCAGTGCGATAACCAACAACCTTTGTTGGCAATTGACTGAAGCAGATAGCCGTAATGTTAAAGACAGTCAATCACTCAGCTCTCTTACTTATGTACAACTAGAAAGTATCTATTTCAGTGAGTGGCAAGCAACCCAAACGCCTGAATTTCAAATGTTGCGGTCAAGTAATCAACTATCGATTAATACTGAAACTGCTGAGAAATTTGGCGTTAAAAAAGGCCAATGGTGCAAAGTCGTTTTTTCCGCAACTAATGACAAAAAGCAATTAACCAGTCAAAGCGTGATTAGCCAAATTCGTATCGTTAATCATTTACCTAGCACATTAGCTTTCGGTAACTTCTCGCTCTGTCAGTCCTTAAATCATCAATTAGAAATGACAATTTCTTTAGCGTGTGACCAAGAAGTCACGGATTATCTTGCGCTATATAACGAGCGCTTAATCGCTGCAAAAAATAGCAAGAATAAGGTTCTCGAGAGATTAAAGCTTAACGATCAAACCATTCCTATTCGGTTGATGTCTGGAGGGTTAGATGATGGTTGAAATGCTGTGGAAATTAGTTGAAATCACCATCATTATCGCGTTACTTATTCCGATTGCGGCGATGTTGGTATGGGTTGAACGGCGAGTAATAGGTATCTGGCAAGACCGCTGCGGCCCTAATAGAGTCGGCCCTTTTGGCGTTTTACAGTCATTGGCTGATTTGCTGAAAATTCTGGGTAAAGAGGATTGGATCCCACCATTTAGTGACCGTTTAGTTTTCGTTTTAGCGCCGGTTATTGGTGCTATGTGTGTGCTGATGAGTTTTGCGGTGGTGCCATTTTCGCCCAGTATTGGCGTTTCTGATTTAAATATCGGTTTGTTATTTTTTCTTGCTATGGCGTCCTTGGCTGTTTATAGCGTTGTGCTCGCCGGTTGGGCATCAAATTCTAAATATGCCTTATTAGGGGGTATGCGTGCGGCGGCACAAACGGTGAGTTATGAAGTCTTTATGGGCTTGTCAGTGATGGGTGTCGTGCTACTGACGGGCAGCTTTAACTTACGTGAAATTGTGTTAGCACAAGCCGATGGTTGGTTAATTCAATCACAATTTATTGGCTTCTTTATTTTCTTAGTTGCCGGTATTGCTGAAAGCCATCGGCTACCTTTTGATTTGCCGGAAGCTGAAACCGAGCTTACTGCTGGCTTTCATACTGAATATTCTGGGCTGAAATTTGCCTTATTCTTTTTAGGCGAGTATTTAGGCGTAACGCTTATTTCTGCAATGTCAGTGGTGCTATTTTTTGGCGGTTGGTTGATGCCTGAACCGCTAGCATCTTGGCTACCTCCTTTACTGTGGTTTATTATTAAAATTATGTTTTTTGTGCTGTTTTTTATTCTTTTAAGAACTTCACTTCCTCGGCCACGGTTTGACCAATTATTAAAATTTGGTTGGGTGGTGATGTTGCCGTTAGCATTATTGAATCTTTTGGTTACCGCGGTACTGCGTTTAACAGGGGTGTTATAACAATGAATCATTATCCGCTAGTTATTACTGAAAAAGTTAATGCCAACGGAGGCTCTGATGCTTAGTCAACTTCGTACTATGTGGTTGGTACTTAAACATACCTTTACTAAGGCTGATACGGTTCAATATCCAGAGCAAAAGCCTTATTTAGCGCCGAGATATCGAGGACGGATTGTACTGACTCGAGATCCTGATGGTCAAGAACGCTGCGTGGCGTGTAATCTTTGTGCTGTTGCTTGTCCGGTTGATTGTATTGCGTTGCAACAGATAGTTGATGACGATGGTCGCAAGCGTGCTGATTTTTTTCGTATTAACTTTTCACGTTGTATTTTATGTGGTTTTTGTGAGGAGGCTTGTCCTACCTACGCAATTCAATTAACGCCAGATGTGGAGTTAGCCGAATACGATAGACAAAATTTAGTTTATGAAAAACAACATTTACTCATCAATGGTCCCGGTAAATATCCTGATTATAGTTTTTACCAACAATCAGGTGTCGCCATTGCAGGTAAAGGCAAAGGGCAAGGGGAGCAAGAACGCCCGCCGATTGATATTAAAGGCTTAATGCCATGAACCTCGACATGATGACTTTAGGTAAAACTTCCACCAAGGAGAGCGCGAATGCTAGCTAATTTTGCTTCGATTGATAGCTTATTTTATCTTGCTGGCCTCGTTGCCGTTATTGCCAGTTTAAAGGTCGTTACCGGCAATAACACCGTGCACGCGCTGTTATATTTAGTGGTGTCATTATTGGCGGTTGCGATTTGTTTTTATTTAATGGGCGCACCGTTCGCCGCAGGATTAGAGGTGATCGTTTACGCGGGAGCCATTTTAGTCTTGTTTGTTTTTGCGGTGTTGATGTTTGGTTTAGGTGCAGATGAAACGGCCAATGCGCCACAAAATAAAAGTATCGCAAATATGTTTGGTGCGATGTTTTTGGCCTTTGCGCTGCTAATTGAAATCGTCATTATTATCAACAATGGTGATATGCAACAAAACTTACAAGCCAATGTTATTGACTCGAGAGCTGTTGGCATCATGTTATACGGTCCCTATTTACTTGCCGTTGAAATCGCCTCTTTTTTACTTCTCGCTGGCTTGTTAGCAGGCTACCACTATGCAAAACCTGATGTGACAGGGGGACCTCTATGACCAGTATCCCGTTATTTCATGTGCTTATCTTATCGAGTTTACTCTTTGTTATTGGTTTTATTGGTGTGGTAGCAAGGAAAAACACGCTATTTATCTTGATGAGTTTGGAAGTCATGCTTAATGCCGTTGGGGTTGCTTTTATCGGTGCCGGCAGTGTTTGGCAACAAGCTGACGGCCAAGTGATGTTTATTTTAATTTTAACGCTAGCGGCTGCTGAAGTGGCCGTTGGTTTAGCGTTATTAATTCGCATGCAAAAGAAATATCGCTCTTTAGATATTGATGTACTAAATCAGATGAAGGGGTAATGAACGTGTTATTAGCCAGTTTACCTTTCTACCCTTTCGTGAGCTTTTTACTGCTAATTGTTTTTGGTAAAAAACTGTCATGGCGGCTTGCTGCCACGATTAGTGTTAGTAGTATGGCGATTTCTGCATTGGTTAGCGCGATATTACTGTTTGAATTATCAGTGACTCAAAATCAAATTATGACGGTGAACCTTTGGCATTGGTTTGAGCTAACCAATGCCATGGGGAGTAGTGACGTTAATGTGCGCTTTTACCTTGATGGCTTGTCAGCGGTTATGATCAGTGTGGTTACCGGTGTAGGTTTTCTTATTCATTTATTTGCTGCGATTTACATGAAATCTGATGCGAATTTTTCACGCTTTATGGCTTATATGAATCTCTTTATCGTTGCCATGTTGATATTAGTATTAGCGGATAATTTAGTTTTGTTATATCTCGGTTGGGAAGGTGTTGGCTTATGTAGCTTTTTATTGATTGGTTTTTGGTATCAAGAACAGAGTAATGTTTTAGCCGCACGTAAAGCCTTTATTGTCACTCGTATTGGTGATACGTCGATGGCGATCGGTTTATTGTTACTGTTTAATAGCTTTGGCCAACTCAATATCGAAGCGGTAACACTGCTTGCGCAACAAGCAGATAGCCTAAGTGTAGGAGCTAACGCCGAAAGTGCGGATAATATTTATTGGATTGCTTTGTTATTGCTCGGTGGTGCTGTTGGCAAGTCGGCGCAATTACCCTTACAAACCTGGTTGCCTGATGCAATGGCAGGGCCTACGCCAGTCAGTGCGCTAATACATGCCGCAACTATGGTCACCGCGGGGGTCTATTTAATTGCTCGCATGCATGGCATTTTCTTATTGGCACCACAAGTGATGAATTATGTTGCTTGGCTTGGCGCACTAACGCTTTTACTCGCCGGGATTGCTGCCTTAGCGCAAACCGATATTAAGCGCGTTTTGGCGTATTCAACCATGAGCCAAATTGGCTATATGATGCTCGCGTTGGGCGCCGGTGCTTGGACTGCCGGTGTATTTCATTTAATGACGCATGCGTTTTTCAAAGCGCTACTGTTCTTAACGGCAGGGGCCGTTATTTATGCGCTACATCATCAGCAAAATCTATTTAAAATGGGCGGCTTGTTGAAGAAGCTACCTTTTGAAAGTAGCTTGTTTATTATTGGTTTAATTTGTTTGATGGCGCTGCCGGGTACTTCTGGGTTCTTTTCGAAAGAAGCTATTATTGCGCAGCTCTGGTCGTCAGATACCGCAGGACCGATGTTATGGTGGTGCGCGATTCTAGGAGCACTATTAACCAGTATCTATAGTTGTCGTTTGTTCTTTCTCGGCTTTCTTGGCAAAGCGCGATTTAATGAAAATGTCCAGTTAGAAAAAAGTACCTTGCTGCGCACATCATTAATCGTTTTGGCTTTGTTATCTTTATTTGGCGGATTGATCCCGCTTGATCTTACGTTAGTCTTTTCATCCGTTATTAACTTACCGTTAGCGCAACTGACAGAGCCCACTTGGCTGCATAGCGTTGCTATTGTAACGCCCTTTATTGGCATTGTGTTTTCATGGTTTTATTTTAAGTCTTATCGGATTTATCAGGTTACGGGTAAGGAGCATATTCTGCAGCCAAATAACGGGCGGTTTGTTGTGTTTTGTAGACAAGGCTTAGGTTTTGACGGCCTTTACAAAAAGCTGTTCATTATGCCTTATCAATGGCTAGCGCAGATAAATAAAAATGATATTTTCGACCAAATCATTATGCTAAATGCTTGGTATGTTGGCTTATGGCATGATGCATTGGTGCTTGTGCAAAATGGTAGCTTGCGTTGGTATCTAGCGGCCTTTGGATTAGCAATAATGCTGCTATTAGGAGTAAGTCTCTTATGACATTAACGTGCATTATGTTGGCTTTATTATTTGCTGGGGGATTAGCGTGGCGAGCTGAAAAATACTGGCAGGGTAGTGCCAAATGGTTAGCATTAATCGCCTTGGCTTTGCTAGCAACGGTTTTTGCGGTGTTTGTTATTAGTACGAATAACGACTTTGCACAGTTACAGGTGCTAAGCCGTGTCTCTTGGATTAAAAGCTTTAATATTCAATATAGCATTGCCCTTGATCAGTTAAGTATTGTCTTAATCGCGCTGACTTGGCTGCTCGCGATTATTTGTGTGCTCGTGTCATGGCATGAAATTCAAAGCAATGTGGGTTTTTATTATTTTAATTTACTATTAACCATTGCTGGCATCATTGGCGTTTTTATTGCGGTCGATATGTTTCTTTTCTTCTTCTTTTGGGAGGTCATGCTACTGCCCATGACCGCGATTATTGCAATTTGGGGCCATGAGAATCGTCAATTTGCCGCCTTAAAATTTTTCATCTTTACCCAGGTCAGTAGTTTAATGATGTTGGTTGCGATTATCGGCACAGGCTATTTTCATCTAATGCAAACGGGGCAATTGAGTTTTTATTATCCCGATTGGCTATTGCTCGACATACCACTGTCAATTAGTCAGTACTTAATGTTCGGATTTTTTATTGCCTTTGCGGTTAAGTTGCCGTCGGTACCTGTACATAGCTGGTTACCAGATGCTCACACTCAAGCACCCACAGCGGGTAGCGTGTTACTTGCGGGGGTGTTATTAAAAACGGGGGCATACGGTTTAATTCGTTTTGTTATTTTTTTATTCCCACAAGCTAGCCTGCAGTTTGCACCGATCGCCGCGACATTGGCGGTAGTGAGTATTGTTTATGGCGCGAAAATGGCTTTTGCACAACAAGACTTTAAACGCTTAGTCGCGTACAGCAGTATTAGTCATATGGGCTTTGTAATGTTGGCGCTATTTGCGTTTAATAGCACCGCTTATCAAGGCGCTATTGTTACTTTAGTTGCGCACGGTTTAAGCAGTGCTGCGCTATTTTCATTAGCAGGTATGATTTATCAGCGTATACATAGCCGAAATTTAACCGACATGGGCGGCTTTTGGCAAAGTGCGCCTCGCATGGGGGGCTTTGCTTTGGCTTTTGCTGGCGCCGCTTTTGGTTTACCGGGCTTAGCAAACTTCATTGGTGAATTCTTTAGCCTAGTTGGTGCATTTCAAGTGATGCCGGCATTTACCATTATTGCGGCTTTAGGCCTTATCGGTTCGGCTATTTACGGTATGGTGTTATTTCAAACAAGTTTCCAAGGCGCGCCAAAACAAGAAATTATTGATTTACAGCCCAGAGAATTGATTGTTTGTGGCTCACTATTGTTGATGCTGTTAGCTATTGGTTTATATCCAACGTTATTACTTAAATTTTCATTTGGGGTCTAGGCTGATGATGTCTATAGCGAGTAACGCACAGCCTTTATTAACCATGTCGATGGTAGCAGCAATTTTACCACAACTTATTGTTGCCTTTGGCGCCACGCTAGCATTGTTATTAGTGGCTTGGCGTCGTTCTCAGCGCACTATTGTCGTATTTACCAGTGTGGTACTCATAATGTCTTTGTTGGTTAATGTTAGTTTATTAACAATGCCGGCAATGCAAGTAACGCAATTGTTGAAAGTGGATGGTTACAGCAGTTTTGCTTTTAGTTTAATCCTTATTTCAGCCTTAGCCGCTTTACGTATGAGCCATAGTTTTCTTAAAGCACATACAGAAGTACACGATGAATATTATCTCTTGTTATTATTAATGGTGCTTGGTAGCGGGATTTTAGTCACTAGTGATCATTACGCGAGTTTGTTTTTAGGTTTTGAGCTATTGAGTATCAGCTTAGTTGGCCTAGTAGGCTACCATCGAGAAAGTGCTTACAGCGTGGAAAGTGGCTTTAAGTATTTGATATTAAGCGCGACAGCGTCGAGTTTTATGTTGTTGGGGATTGCCTTTATTTATAGCGTAACGGGCAATATGAGCTTTAGTGCGGTCATACCTAATGCCATCTATCACCAACAAGGCTTAGGCGTATTTTTTCAGTTAGGGCTGCTACTATTTGTTTCAGGTATTGCCTTTAAATTGTCAATTGCCCCGTTCCATTTCTGGACGCCAGATGTTTATCAAGGCTCGCCGACCCCGGTAACCATGTTAATGGCAACCGTGTCGAAAGTTGCGATGTTTGTCGTCTTGCTTAAGTGCATTGTTGCGCAGCGCTATTTACTATTAGAAAACTTTCAATTGTTTTTATTGATTTTTGCCATTATTTCTATGTTATTAGGTAATGTCATGGCGCTAAAACAGCAGCACTTGAAACGGCTACTCGCCTATTCATCAATTGCTCATATGGGCTACCTGTTGATTGTGATCATTATCGCTTCTGAGCAAGGCTTAGCATTTACTTGGCAAAGTACTTTATTCTATCTCGCGGCATACATAGTCGCTAATCTATCCATTTTTATGGTTATTGCGCTGCTACAATTGCAGCGTAATAACTCGTTATATCAAGAAGATATATCGCGAAATGATTTAAAAGGCTTATTTTGGCGCGCCCCGAGCTATGCCTTGCTCATGATACTCGGGCTGTTGAGTTTAGCGGGTATTCCATTAACTATGGGATTTATTGGTAAATTCTATATTTTAACTCAAGCAACGGTGGCGCATGCTTGGTGGTTAATTGCCACGCTGATTATTGGTAGCGGAATAGCTTTAGGCTATTATCTACCTTTAATTTTTAATATGTTTGAAGATACGTCGAAAGCAAGCGATAAAACTAAAGTCACTTTAGGTCGTAATATAGATAACCTGCTAGTTTATAGCTTTATTCTACTTGGCTTGGCTTTGGGCATATTGCCAGACATGATCAATCAATTTATTGGTTGATCGTTCTAGCGACTAATTTCACTAAATAATTGTTTGTTTAACCAAAAACTACAGCTTTCCACGTTTTTAAATAAATATGATTGTTTAAGTTGCTGATAATAATGTCTTTTAATTTTGGCGTAATTTTTGATTGTTTTTATAAAACATAAATAAAAATAATCAATTTTTACAGGGAAAGACCAATGAAATTAGCTCAATCACTCCTTTTTATCACGGCTGCAACATTGTTAAGCGGCTGTATTGTGGTAGCCAGTCCTTCATATGCAAATTATCATAGCCAGCAAGAACTGGTTATTGATGCCGAAAACCTCGCTAAACTCGACGTTGAAGCGGGGGCGGGTTCATTAGTTATTTCCGGCTCCGATAAGGCGACAACGATTACCGTTGTTGCTGATATTTATACCGAGAAAGGAAATTCTGACAATTATCAATTTGCGTTGACCGATTCTGGTGAAAGCGCATTTTTAGTGGCAAAAATTAACAGTAGCCGTGGCTTCTGGCAGGGTGAGTCACCACATATAGATATTAAAGTTACCATGCCAAGTCGGCTGATGTTGAAAGTAGATGATGGCTCGGGTTCAGCAAGTATTAGTGATATTGATGGCGCAGTTGAAATAAAAGACGGCTCAGGTGATTTAACTATAAAGGGTATCAAAAATAATCTTGAAATTAATGATGGCTCAGGTGGTCTTTATGTCAGTGAAGTTATTGGCAATGTACGAATTGTTGACGGCTCCGGTGAAATGGAAATTAGCGAAATTGATGGTAATGTCGATATTGATGATGGTTCCGGCAGTATCTACGCAAAAGGTATTTCAGGCAATGCCCGCTTTGAAGATGGTTCTGGTGACTTGAAAGTCAGAAACGTTGATGGCGAGATAACGATTGATGATGGCTCTGGGGATATAGATGTTGAGCGAGCAGGTGGTTTAAAGATTATTGAGAGCGGCTCAGGAGGGTTACGTGTAAAACAAGTCGAAGGTGGCTTTGAAATAGACGAGTAGTTAAAATATTTCAAGTCATCCGATGAGCTATTAAAACAGCCTTAAGTTAAATTTTTAAAGGTTTTAGGCTGTTTTTGTCGTTAAACTAAGTTAATTCGTTATTTTTACTTGTATAAATTAACCGCATCTGTATAATGCGCGCCTCTGTAATAGACAATCAAAAAGTTTCTAAGTTAAACAAAGTTAAGCTTAGAGAACTACATAATTGATAACGACAGAATTTTTTAAATGAGTGGGGTATATCCGCCCAATAGACTTGCCCAGTTAACTGTTCAACGTTAACGTAATGAATGTGCCTTAAGTCTTCCTGGTGGTTTCCTCGTATATGTACGTAGGAATTTTGGCATTTTGCCGGTTTCTACCATGAGAAGACAAAAATTATATGACTGATCTTAACAATGCCTCAATAGGCTTTGACGCCCTTGGTTTGCCTGAAAACTTAGTATCTGCTGTAAAAGCACTAGGTTTTGAAACATCAACTGCAATTCAAGCGCAAACAATTCCCCCTTTACTTGCTGGTAAAGATGTTCTTGGCGAAGCACAAACAGGTACCGGTAAAACCGCAGCCTTTGGCTTACCTGCACTAGCAAAAATTGATGTTAATTTACGCAAACCACAATTGATGGTGTTAGCACCAACACGTGAATTAGCGATTCAAGTTGCTGAAGCAATTGAAACCTTCGCTAAAGACATGAAAGGTTTAAAAGTAGCGACTTTATACGGTGGCCAATCTTACCAACCACAATTTCAACAACTAGAGCGCGGTGCTCAAGTCGTTGTTGGTACACCAGGTCGTTTAATGGATCACTTACGTCGTAAGAGCCTTAAATTAGCTAACTTATCATTTTGTGTACTTGATGAAGCTGATGAAATGTTAAACATGGGCTTTTTAGAAGACATCGAGTGGATCCTTGAACATTTACCAAAAGAAACACAAATGGCCTTGTTCTCTGCAACGATGCCAGCACAAATTCGCAAAGTAGCGAATCGCTTTTTGAAAGATCCTGAGCACATTAAAATCGCTGCAGTGAAAAAAGAAAAAGCTAATATTACACAATACGCATGGAAAGTAAGCGGTATCAACAAAATGACTGCATTAGAACGTATTGCAGAAACAGTTGAATATGACGCGATGATCATTTTCGTACGTACTCGTAACGATACCATTGAAGTCGCTGAAAAATTAGAGCGTGCTGGTTATGCTTCTGTTGCATTAAACGGTGATATGAACCAAGCACAGCGTGAACGTACAGTTGATCAATTGAAATCAGGCGTATCATCAATTCTTGTTGCAACAGACGTTGTGGCACGTGGTCTTGATATTCCTCGTATTTCATTAGTGATTAACTATGACTTACCTGGTGATAACGAAGCTTATGTTCACCGCATTGGTCGTACGGGTCGTGCTGGTCGTAGTGGTACTGCAATTTCATTTGTACGTCCACGTGAGATGTATTCATTACGTCATTATGAACGTTTGACTTCTGGTACGGTTGCTATGTATGACTTACCAAATATTCAAGAAATTGGTAAAGCGCGTATTGAACGTACTCGTAATGAGCTAGCAAGTGTTATTGCTGATAAAGAACTTACCGCAATGCGTGAAATCATCGAAGCTATGGCGTCAGAGTCAGAACTTTCAATGACAGATTTAGCGGCAGCGTTACTTTATCAAAAACAGTTAAAGCAACCATTACAACCAAAAGAAGATCCAAAACCTCGTCGTGATGCACGTGAGAGAAATGATCGTGATGGTGGACGTAATGATAGTCGTGGTGCTCGTGATTCTCGCGGTGGTCGTAATGACGCTCGTGGTGGTCGTGACAGTGGTCGTAATGAAAATCGCGCTGAACGTGCTCCTCGTAAAGCGAAAGTTGCTCGCAGTGATGTTGATTGGCAGACTTACCGCCTAGAAGTAGGTAAAGAGCATGGTGCACGTCCTGGTGATATCGTTGGCGCAATCGCTAATGAAATATCATTAGACAGCAGCTACATTGGTGCGATTAACTTGCACGACAAGCATAGCTTTGTACAGTTACCTAAAGGTATGCCTGAGAAGTCTTTTACACAGTTAAAGCGTGTTCAAGTTCGTCGACAAGCACTTGCTATTACGGTTTCAGATGCGCAGCCATCAGCAGTGTCAGAGCGCCCAGCTCGTGCACGTAAAGAGCAACGCACAAACTAATCATTTGCTTTAAAGCACTTGAATAAACGCCAACACTCATGAGTGTTGGCGTTTTTTTTTACTTGAATTTTCTTATGTTTAAGCGCTGTATAACTCAACGTAAGTCGCGTACTCAGTGGATAAATTAGCCGATAACTTGTGTTGAAAAGCTACTGTAAATCTATTGTTACACCTGTGAGCTACGCTAGCTATAGGCTTGATCAGAGTCGTTCAAAATTCATCTTCTTTTTATGTAAAAATTGATTTACGCATCAAAAAATATCAGTTTTTTCATTCACTTCCTCTACGTTCAATTCACGGTAATAATCGCAGTATTGCTAGAGTGAGAGAAAATAATTATGACAGAAGTAAAAAATCCATTGAATTTACGTGGTATTGAATTTATTGAATATGCATCACCTGATTCTGATTTTATGGAAAAGGCTTTCTATGGTTTTGGTTTTTCAAAAATGAAGAAATTCAAAGGCCGCGATATTGATTACTTTAACCAAAACGATATTCACTTTTTCTTAAACAATGAGCAAGCTGGCTTTTCACGTGAATTTGCCAAAAATCATGGTCCAGCTATTTGTTCAATGGGCTGGCGTGTTGAAGATGCTGAATTTGCCTTTGAGCAAGCAGTAGCTCGCGGTGCTAAGTCAGCACAAGGTGCAGATAATAAGTTACCTTACCCTGCAATATACGGTATTGGCGACAGTCTGATTTACTTTATCGAAAAATTTGGCGCTAAAGGCTCAATTTATCAAGATGATTGTGAAGACTTGGCTGAACCCGTAATAGTAAAAGGTAAAGGCTTTAAAGCTGTTGATCATTTAACTAATAACGTTTACCAAGGCACGATGGAGCATTGGGCTGATTTTTATAAAAGCGTGTTTGGTTTTACTGATATTCGCTACTTTGACATTAAAGGCGAGAAATCAGCGTTAATTTCATATGCTTTACAATCACCGTGTGGCACTTTCTGTATTCCAATTAATGAAGGTAAAGGTAAAAAGAATAACCAAATTGATGAGTATTTAGATGAATATAATGGCCCAGGTGTACAACATTTAGCTTTCATTTCTGATGATCTATTAGGCTCTTTAGACCAACTAGATAAAGACATAATTGATACCTTAAATATTGTGCCTGAATACTATGATGATGTATTTGACCGTATTCCATGGGTGAAAGAAGACCAACAACGTATTCGTGATCACCAAGTACTGGTAGATAGCCAGAAAGAAAACTCATACTTGTTACAGATATTCACTAAAAATATTTTTGGTCCTATCTTTATCGAAATGATCCAACGTGTTGATGACCAAGGCTTTGGCGAAGGCAACTTCACCGCTTTATTCAAATCAATCGAATTGAACCAAATAGAGCGTGGTGTGCTTTAACCGCCAATTCATTTGATAAAGAACACCTAATTTACCAAGCCAGCATCTGCTGGCTTTTTTATGTTCAGAACGAACGGTATATCGCGATCACATGGATGTGAAAGATCAATATCCTTATGATTGTCTCCTTGTGATATTTTTTAAGATCTTAGGCAATTCTCAACGTCATTGTGAAAGAGTGGCTGAGTGGTATTCATTGGCAATGAGCAGCTACTAGAGAAACGCTTGGCTGCAACTAAGTTTCTTATATGTGCTGTTCAAGCATGATAATGTATAAGTAACTATTGGTGGCAGTCACTTTTGAATTATTAGCGGTCACTTTGTGTAGTGCTGACTTTAGTCTTAAAGCATTCGCCCTGTATTTTCTAATGCCTTATTTTACAAAACAGAGGCTACTGCTTATATAGAATTGTGGATTTTCCTCCCAAGTCACGAAATGAGGAAACTTTCCTCATTTTGTCCAAAACCCAAGTCATGTACTTTATCTGTAGGCAAGGAGTGGTAATAGCTGCAAAGATTTGTTATTTATAGGTTAAATAAATAAGGTGGAAACTTTCTGGTAGGAAAAGAGGAAAGTGTCCTCTGATAAAGTTGTTATATTTTTAATCGATGCTTTATACATTTCTAAATTAACAAAAGGCTTCTCATATGGATGTAAATTTACTTGGTATCTTCGTAACGGTTGCGATAGCTCATTTTCTTGCGTTGTTAAGCCCTGGGCCAGACTTCGTATTAGTTGTAAAAAGCGCAATACGTAATGAAGGTAAAAATGCTATTGGTGTTGCACTAGGTATTGCATCAGCAAACGCTTTGTATGTTGGCTTGTGTTTGATTGGTGTGGGCACTATTTTAGCTGCTTCTGTTACCATTATGATTGTGCTTAAGGTTATCGGTGGATTGTTTTTGATTTATCTTGCTGTACAGGCTTTACGCGCTAGTAAGGGTTCGTATAACAATTTAGATATGGCTGAGCATACTCATTCTAATGCTGTTAAAGCTACTTTCCTTAAGGAATTCATTACTGGGTTTATGTCTGGCATATTGAATCCAAAAAACTTATTGTTTTATCTTAGTTTATTTACTGTCGTGCTGACCCCTGAAGTAGGTTTTGCTTTCAAACTAGGTTTAGGTATTTGGATGACCGCTATCGTTTTTTTATGGGATCTATCAATTATCTTTCTTCTATCTACACCAAAAGTACGTAGTAAATTTACCAAACTAGCTTATTACATTGATAAAGTTACTGGAGCTATTTTAGGTCTTATCGGTTTTGCTATTGTAAAATCAGCTTTAACGAAACAATAAAAATATAACAAGTTTAGCCAGAGCGACAATTATGTCGCCGCTTGAAAAGCAGCAACAACAAAATTGCGCCTGCTAAAGGCGTTATACGTAAGTTAAAATTCGGAGCACGGATGATCACTCGAACAAAAACATTTAAAACTCTTGCGTTAGTTATTGGGCTATCGATGGTGATTGCTTCACTTATATCTTCTTTATCGATCTTTGCCAGCATAAAATTGAGTAACATAGACACTTTGCTCAATTTATTAATTGGAGCATTTTTCTTAAGGTTTGCCTTTAAAAAGCCAAGCCTATTTAATAAGTGAAAGCATACGTATAACACATATGAGCCTTATCCCCGTCAATAGGCAATAGGGTTTTATTTAGCTGCCGTTAGGCAGCTAAAAATTAAACAGACACTCACTCTAAATTTGCGCTGATGCCGATATCGCTAAATAAAAATTAAACAAATTAAACAGACACTCACTCTAAATTTTCGCTGATGCCGATATCGCTATTCAATAACAACTCATCTGGAGTCACGCGCAATATTGCTGTTTGATACCAGTAAGGACCAATAAAACACGCTTTTTACTCTATTTTAATAATTAAATAGACACTCACTCTAAATTAGCGTTGATGCCGATATTGCTATTTAATAACAACTCATCTCGGGTCACGCGCAATATTGCTGTTTGATACCAGTAAGGACCAATAAAACACGCTTTTTTACTCTATTTAGCCTCTAGCGCTGATACTTTGGCCCTAGTTATTCTCAGATAGCGTCTGATTAAAAGTTTAAGCTGTTTTATTAATGGTTGAGGGGAACTTTAGCCAAAGAGTTTGTTGCAATGACTCAAATTCAATAATTAAATAGACACTCACTCTAAATTAGCGTTGATGCCGATATCGCTATTTAATAACAACTTATCTAGAGTCACACGCAATATTGCTGTTTGATACCAGTAAGGACCAATAAAACACGCTTTTTACTCTATTTAGCCTCTAGCGCTGATACTTTGGCCCTAGTTATTCTCAGATAGCGTCTGATTAAAAGTTTAAGCTGTTTTATTAATGGTTGAGGGGAACTTCAGCCAAAGAGTTTGTTGCAATGACTCAAATTCTGTCGTCGTTTTAACTGTTGATGCGCGCAATAATCACTGAGGGCATCTTCATGACCAATAGCGCCATGAAACTGTGTTCTAAATTCTGTGGTGATGATTAACCAGTTGTCAGCGCTGATATTTAAGCGACTCAGTATAGGGGGTTGGTTATCGTCGATATAGCCAGGTTTATCTGCTCTAATACAGCGACCGGTCAATTCGATTAATTGCAGATAGTCGGCAAGTTCAAAGGGTAAACCTTTTGGCATATCTTTTCTTGGATTACCGATAAAAGGTAACAGGGTATTGGGTTGTTGGTTTTTCTTTGCCTGTTCACCGCGTAGCTTTACGCTAGTGTGAGCGGAGTTCTCCGGCGTTTTGGCTATCTTTGCTCTAATAGGGTTTAAATCTACATAGGCCATACAAGCCGCCAGTGCTGCTTCATCTAATAATGCTTGAGATTTAAATCGTCCTTCCCAGAATCGGCCTGTGCAGTTATCTTCTTGATTAGCCTTTCTAGCAATACCTTCATTGATGTAGCCCATAAACCAGCTGATTTTCATCAAGCGTTTTCGATAAACCTCGGCAGTCGCTTTAACGATATCAAGTAACGGTTTTGCTAAGGTATCACCATGACAATATTGTTTTGTCAGTAACGTCCCTTTGTATAAACGATGCCAGCGCTCAAGTACTTCCGCCATGCTCCATTGCTGCGCTTTTTCTTCATCAATAAAAACCACTACATGATAATGATTACTCATCACCGCATAGGCGCAAACATCAATGGCAAAGACTTGTGTGAGACAGTGCAGCTTATCTTCTACCCAGTCGCGACGGTGCTCATAGCTTTGACCTGATAATTTATCTTCACCACATAAAAAAGCCCGTCGAACACAACGTGCAGTGCAATGATAATAAGGCGTATCGGCTAGACTGATTTGTTGTTTCCTTGGCGTGGCCATAACTCACCTAAAATAAGTCGCTTGGTTAGTTGAGCGTAGTGCATAAGCTATATTTCTTCAATTTAGGGTGAGTGTCTTCTTAATTCTGTGTTCTTAATTCTAGGGTGAGTGTCTTCTTAATTCTATGGCAAAGACTTGTGTGAGACAGTGCAGCTTATCTTCTACCCAGCCGCGACGGTGCTCATAGCTTTGACCTGATAATTTATCTTCACCACATAAAAAAGCACGGCGGACACAACGTGCAACGCAATGATAATAAGGCGTATCGGCTAGACTGATTTGTTGTTTCCTTGGCGTGGCCATAAGTCACCTAAAATAAGTCGCTTGGTTAGTTGAGCGTAGTGCATAAGCTATATTTCTTCAATTTAGGGTGAGTGTCTTCTTAATTCCTCTTAATTCCTTTTGCTTGTGTAATTGATGAGGATCGGCTTTTATTTTCTGATGAACGAGTTTATTACCACGTTCATCAATTTATTACTCCCATGGAATATAAAGCTTAGCTAAGTGCTTTCCCCTGACGTTCACGTTAAATTCATATATTTCAGGCACAAAAAAAGCGCCTTCAGGCGCTTTTTAACGGTAAGTATTAAGCTTTATTTGCTTAGAGCTTCACCTAAATGAGGACGAATATCTTTCAATATTTCTTTTGCTAAGCGTGGGCTACTTGCCACAATGTTACCTGAATTGCTGTGGTTATGACCGCCAACAAAATCGGTAACTAAACCACCCGCTTCGATAACCATTAGTTCACCAGCAGCGGTATCCCAAGGTTTTAAGCCGATTTCAAAGTAACCATCAACACGGCCAGCAGCAACGTATGCTAAATCAAGTGCAGCAGAGCCAGCACGACGCATATCAGAAGTTTTACCGAACAAAGTTTTAAACATTTCTAAATAAGCATTTGTGTGTTGCTTATGTTTGAAAGGAAAGCCTGTCGCTAAAATAGAACCTTTAAGTTCTTTTGATTGTTTAACGCGAATACGAAAACCGTTTAGTTGTGCACCTTTACCACGACTTGCAGTAAATAGCTCGCCACGGATAGGATCGTAGATCACTGATTGATCTAATTTTCCTTTCACTTTTAAAGCAATTGAAACTGCAAAGTGAGGAATACCTTTAACAAAGTTAGAAGTTCCATCAAGCGGGTCAATAATCCATTGATAATCGCTGTCTTTCCCTTCAATTAATCCACACTCTTCACCAATGATCGTGTGATTAGGGTAAGATTTTTGGATTGTTTCAACAATAGCTAGTTCAGCACTTATATCAACATTAGTAACGAGATCGTTAGTACCCTTAGATTCAATTTCAATCTTATCTACTTGTTCAAAAGCGCGCAGAATTACTTTGCCCGCAGCACGCGCAGAGCGCACGGCAATATTTAGCATCGGATGCATGATCGACTACCCTATAATGTTGTAAAATGTCATAAACAGCTATGTAAAAGAACGAGGTCAACATTAAGAGTCATACTTGGATGAACCCCTAAAATTGAGCGCGCGAATTATAGCAAACTAATTATCAATTTGCGACCACCTTATTTTTCATTTAGTGATTCACATAGCTAAGTTATAACCGATGAGAGAGAACTTAGCTTATTTTTCACTGCTTAAGGGTAATTAGGGCTACTTATATATGTAAAAGAGCTAACCCATATTGATAAACACTATAAAACTAAATTAAAGTGGTGATTTTTTCTCAGTACAGGGATATGTTCTGTGTTAACATTATCGACAATTTTAGCCATCTAGATAGGTAGCATTTGAAGTTCAATTTGTTGCCATCGCATTAAGTAAGTGAAGATAATGTCAGATTCTTTATTAAATAAAGTACGTATAGTGCTCGTTAATACCTCCGATTGCCGTAATATCGGTTCAGCTGCTCGTGCCATGAAAACAATGGGTTTAACTGAGCTGGTATTAGTTGATCCCATTGAAATGCCTAATGGTCAAGCACAGGCATTAGCTGCTGGTGCAACCGATGTATTAAAAAACGCTAAAGTTGTCGCGACTCTGGAAGAAGCCATCATTGATTGCGGTTTAGTGGTTGGCACCAGTGCTCGTTCACGTACGTTACCTTGGCCGATGTTAGAGCCACGTGGTTGTGGTGAAAAGCTGATCACTGAAGCACAAGAATATCCTGTGGCGTTAGTTTTTGGTCGCGAGAGTAGTGGTTTAACCAATGAAGAATTGCAATTATGTCACTTCCACGTACAAATTCCTGCAAACCCAGAATATAGCTCACTGAATTTAGCCATGGCAGTACAAACCCTAAGTTATGAAGTTCGAACTAGCTTTTTAGCACACCAACAACAGGCTTTTACATTAAATGAAGCTGAAGAATATCCGGTGGTAGATGAAACGGAACGTTTCTATCAACATTTTGAAGAAGCATTAAAAGCAACTGGCTTTATTGTCCCGAGCCATCCTGGTTTAGTGATGACCAAACTGCGTCGTTTATTTAATCGCGCCCGACCTGATGTCAAAGAATTAAAAATGATGCGCGGTATTTTAGCTTCAGTTGAGCGCGTTGCCAAAGCATCGAGCACTGAAAAAAATACAGATTAATTATAGTCGTTAGTGATTTAGCTAATTGAATAAGCACCGACTTAAAACTGAGAATTAAGGAAAGTGGTATGTTTAGCCGCATGAAAGAAGATATCAATAGTGTATTTGATCGAGATCCAGCAGCACGTAATGTATTTGAAGTATTAACCAATTACCCAGGTTTACATGCGGTTTGGTTTCATCGTTTGAGTCATAAATTGTGGAAATGCAATTGGAAGTGGTTAGCGCGTAGTTTATCAACATTCTCGCGTTGGTTGACCGGTATTGAAATTCATCCTGGTGCTACTATCGGTCGTCGATTTTTTATTGATCACGGTATGGGCGTTGTTATTGGTGGCACAGCAGAAATTGGTGATGATGTAACTTTATACCAAGGCGTTACTTTAGGTGGCACCAGCTGGAAGGAGGGCAAACGCCATCCAACACTGATGAATAATGTTGTTATTGGCGCCGGTGCTAAAATTTTAGGACCTATTACCATTGGTCATCATGGTAAGGTTGGCTCCAATTCAGTGGTAGTTAAAGATGTACCTGATAATGCCACAGCCGTTGGTATTCCAGGTCGTATTGTTAATCCAAACAAAGATAATGGTGCGGCAGAAAATCGTGAAAAAGTGGCGAAAAAATACGGTTTTGATGCTTATGCCGTGGCTACCGATAATCCAGACCCGGTAGCAAAAGCGATAGGTCGTTTGCTTGACCATATGCACTTAATGGATAACAAAGTCTCTGATTTATGTCGAGAAGTGAACCAGCTTGGTGGTCAAGTTTGTCAAGAAGCTTTACCAGAGTTAAGTGTTGGTGAGTTTGACGAAGATGAGAAAGCTGCCGCTAAACGTCGCGAAAGCGCAACTGAGTCTTTTGATCCTTCAATTTAGCAATATTTAGAAATAATTTTTTGAAAGCACTCGCTCGCGAAAGGTGTTAATTCACTACAAAACATAAGTAGAAATATTGAAAAACACTTATGTTTTGCCTTTTTATTGACTAATTTATAAACCCGAGTAAAATACTTGAGTAAATCACTCGGGTATTTAGTTGACTATTTTATAAGGATATGTAAAATTGCGCAGCAAATTGATAGGGGTAATAAATGAAACTGACGTCTAAAGGTCGATATGCAGTAACAGCTATGCTTGATGTGGCAATTCATGCCGCAACTGGGCCTGTTCCTTTGGCAGATATTTCTGAGCGCCAAGGTATCTCATTATCATATTTAGAGCAACTTTTCTCACGTCTTAGAAAGTATGGTCTTGTTAATAGTGTTCGTGGACCAGGCGGAGGTTATCGCTTAGGTAAGTGCTCAGCGCAAATTGCCGTTGCTGATGTGATTAACGCCGTTGATGAAAGTATCAATGCCACAAAATGTGGTGGTAAAGGTAACTGCCAAGATGGTCAGCAATGCCTCACACATTATTTATGGTCTGATTTAAGCGATAGAATTGAAGATTTTTTAAAGAGTATTTCGCTTGCCGAGCTCGTCGAGCAACGAAATGTAAAAATAGTGTCACAACGACAAGATGAAATAACAGCGAAAGCTCGTAAGTCACCCTCGTTAGAGACATTAATTACCACCCGTAACATTATGAATGACTGGCACTAGTTGCCCGTTCAATTGGAGATTATTAACCAATGAAGCTTCCTATTTATTTTGATTATTCAGCGACTACACCTGTAGATAAACGTGTTGCTGAAAAAATGATGCAATATATGACCACTGATGGTTTTTACGGAAACCCAGCCTCACGTTCACACAAATTTGGCTGGCAAGCGGAAGAAGCGGTTGATATCGCTCGTAATCAAATAGCAGATTTGATTAATGCCGATCCTCGTGAAATTGTTATCACCTCAGGTGCAACTGAATCTAATAACTTAGCTATTAAAGGCGCAGCCAAGTTTTACAGTAAAAAAGGTAAGCACATTATTACCTGTAAAACTGAGCATAAAGCGGTATTAGATACTTGTCGTGAATTAGAACGTCAAGGCTTTGAGGTAACTTACCTTGATCCTGAAAAGAATGGCTTAATTGACTTAAAGAAATTAGAAGCTGCTATTCGTGAAGACACAGTACTTATTAGTATTATGCACGTGAATAACGAAATTGGTGTTATTCAAGACATCGCTGAAATTGGCGAAATGTGTCGTGCACGCAAAATTATCTTCCATGTTGATGCTGCGCAAAGTGCCGGTAAAATCAATATTGACTTACAACATTTAAAAGTTGATTTAATGTCGTTTTCTGCCCATAAAATTTATGGTCCTAAAGGCATTGGCGCACTTTACGTTTCTCGTAAGCCTCGCGTGCGTTTAGAGTCACAAATTCACGGTGGTGGCCATGAACGTGGTATGCGTTCAGGTACATTAGCAACGCACCAAATCGTTGGTATGGGCGAAGCTTTTAGAATCGCGAAAGAAGAATTAGCACAAGACGAAGCACACGTAGTGAAAATGCGTGACCGTTTATGGGCTGGCTTAAACGATATGGAACAAGTTTTCGTTAATGGCGACTTTGACAAACGTTACCCAGGTAACTTAAATGTTAGCTTCAACTTTGTTGAAGGTGAGTCATTAATTATGGCATTAAAAGACTTAGCAGTATCTTCAGGCTCAGCCTGTACATCAGCAAGTTTAGAGCCGTCATATGTCTTACGCGCTTTGGGCTTAAATGATGAAATGGCACATAGCTCAATTCGTTTTAGCTTTGGCCGTTTTACCACAGAAGAAGAAATTGACTATGCCATTGACCTGATTAAAAAGGCAATTGGCCATTTACGTGACATGTCACCGCTTTGGGAAATGTTCAAAGACGGTATCGATTTAGACTCAATAGAGTGGGCTGCTCACTAGAGCACTAGGAGAAATAACATGGCTTATAGCGAAAAAGTAATTGATCATTATGAAAATCCACGCAACGTTGGTTCTTTAGATAAAAACGATCCACAAGTTGCTACGGGTATGGTCGGCGCACCTGCATGTGGTGACGTGATGAAGTTACAACTTAAAATTTCAGCTGACGGTATTATCGAAGATGCGAAATTTAAAACTTACGGTTGTGGCTCTGCAATAGCTTCAAGCTCATTGGTTACAGAATGGGTTAAAGGTAAATCAATTGATGAAGCGGGCGAAATCAAGAACACTGCCATTGCAGAAGAGCTTGCATTACCGCCAGTGAAAATTCATTGCTCGATTTTAGCAGAAGACGCTATTAAAGCGGCAATTGAAGATTACCGTAGTAAGCACCAAGATTAAGCTGGAGGTTGGCTATGAGTGTAACGATGACGCCTGCGGCATCTGACAGGGTAAAATCGTTTATCGAAAACCGAGGCAAGGGCCTTGGTTTACGATTAGGTATTAAAACAACCGGTTGTTCTGGTTTAGCTTATGTACTTGAATTTGTTGATGAGCTAAATGAAGATGACACCATGTTTTCTATTAATGATTGTAATATTATTATTGATGGTAAAAGCTTAGTTTATCTTGATGGTATCGAACTTGATTTTGTTAAAGAAGGCTTGAACGAAGGCTTTAAATTTACCAACCCAAACGCTAAAGGCGAATGTGGTTGTGGTGAAAGTTTTAATGTTTAATGAGTGATTAGTTTCACTGGAGTTGTTGTGAATTATTTTCAATTATTTGGTTTAGAAATTCAGTTTACTATTGATTTAACTAGGCTTTCAACACTTTATCAAACATTACAGAAAAAAGTGCACCCTGATCGCTTTGCTCATGCATCAAGCCAAGAGCAAATGCTAGCGGTAAAGAAATCTACGCTAATTAATGACGCATATCAAACATTAAAAAATCCGTTAAAACGTGCGCAATATCTCTTAGAATTGCGTGGCGTTGATATGCCTAGTGAACAAGCATCATTTGGCGATGTCAGCTTTTTAATGCGTCAAATGGAGTTGCGAGAAATGCTAGCGGAAGTTAAGGATGCTGATGATATAGATTCTGCAGTGTTTGAGGTTTCTGAGGTGTTTGAAGCCGAATTCCAACAGTTATTTAGTCAGCTGCAAACTCAATTAGCTGATAACACGTCTGAATCCAATAATCTGGCTTGTGATAATCTAAGAAAACTTAAGTTTTATCAAAAACTACATGTTGAGTTGGATAAACTCGAAGAGCAGTTGCTAGACGACTAAGCTAGAAAATTAACCCGTTAACAACTGCATTTAATTATTTCGATAACGCTCATGCAGTTATTAATAAAAATTCGTAAAACTATTACCTAACGAGCTTTTACAATGGCATTATTACAAATCGCTGAACCCGGACAAAGTACCGTTCCTCATGAACATCGACTTGCTGCTGGCATCGACCTTGGCACCACAAATTCTTTAATTGCCAGCGTTAAAAGTGGCCTAGCTGAAACTATTCCTGATACGCATGGTATTGATATTTTACCGTCAGTGGTTAGTTATCAAAGTGATGAGATTTTAGTGGGGCATCAGGCAAAAAAATTCGCGGTAAGTGATCCTGAAAATACTATCGTATCGGCCAAACGTCTTATTGGTCGTTCTAAAGCCGATATCACCACCAAATATGCTTCATTGCCTTATGCCTTTTGTGGTGATGAAAACCACCCTTCAATATCGACTCGTACCGGTGATGTCAACCCAGTACAAGTGTCGGCAGAAATTCTTAAAACACTGGTAAAACGTGCTGAACTATCGTTAGGTGGAGAGCTTACTGGCGTGGTGATCACTGTGCCGGCATACTTTGATGACGCTCAGCGTCATAGTACCAAAGATGCAGCCAAATTAGCCGGTGTTAATGTACTGCGTTTGTTGAACGAGCCAACAGCCGCTGCCGTAGCTTATGGTTTAGACAGCGGCCAAGAAGGTGTTGTTGCGGTTTATGACTTAGGTGGTGGTACTTTTGATATTTCAATATTACGCCTAAATAAAGGCGTATTTGAAGTGTTAGCGACGGGTGGTGACTCAGCACTTGGCGGTGATGATTTTGACGGTGTGCTTGTTGATCACCTGATTACTAAAGCTGGCTTAGTACGTCCATTGTCAACGTCATTGGAGCGCCAATTAACCCAGCAAGCCTGTTTAGCTAAAGAGCAGCTATCAGCAAGTGAAAGTGTTGACATATCACTGACCTTGTCAGAAGGAAAAATTTGGTCTGAAAACCTCACTCGTGGTGATTTTGAACAACTGATCGCGCCACTAGTGAAGAAAACACTACGAGCTTGTCGACGCGCAGTAAAAGATGCTGAGTTAGTCATTGATGATGTTATTGAAGTTGTGATGGTAGGGGGGTCAACTCGCGTCCCTTTAGTACGTCAAGAAGTTGAAAACTTTTTCAAGCAAAAGCCATTAACCTCAATTGACCCTGATAAAGTGGTTGCCATAGGAGCAGCAATTCAAGCCGATATTTTAGCGGGCAACAAGCCTGATAGTGATATGCTGTTACTTGATGTTATTCCTTTATCTTTAGGTTTAGAAACGATGGGAGGCCTAGTTGAAAAGGTTATTACCCGTAACACCACTATTCCTGTAGCAAAAGCACAAGAATTTACCACTTTTAAAGACGGGCAAACGGCAATGGCCGTGCATGTTTTACAAGGTGAACGTGAGCTGGTCGATGATTGTCGCTCATTAGCGCGCTTTGAGCTTCGTGGTATTCCAGCCATGACCGCCGGTGCTGCCCATATTCGCGTCACTTTTAAAGTTGATGCTGATGGTTTGTTAGAAGTGTCAGCAATGGAAAAATCAACCGGTGTTGAGTCTAGTATTACCGTGAAACCAAGCTTTGGTCTAGAAGAGCAAGAAATCACTAAAATGCTAAAAGATTCAATGGAAAATGCAGAGCAAGACATGCAAGCGCGAATGTTAAAAGAGCAGCAAGTTGAAGCGTCACGCGTGATTGAATCAATTCAAGCAGCGCTTGTTGTTGATAGTGCGTTGCTTAGCGAAGCTGAAATTGGCGAAATTAATCATGCCATCACAGCACTTGCACAAATAAGCCAAACAGGTAATGCCGATGAAGTTGAAGCGGCAATAGAAACATTAAATAATAGCACCGCCTTATTTGCTGAACGTAGAATGGATTCCTCTATTAAAACAGCACTATCTGGCCATTCAGTTGACGAGGTTTAGTTAAATGCCACAAATTATATTTTTACCCAATGAAGATCTTTGCCCTGACGGTGCAGTAGTACAAGCCGAAAAAGGCGAAAGTGTTTTAGATGTAGCACTTAAAAACGACATTGGTGTTGAACACGCCTGTGAAAAAGTTTGTGCATGCACGACTTGCCATATGATCATTCGTGAAGGCTTTGATTCTATCGCTGAAAGTGACGAGTTAGAAGACGACATGCTTGATAAAGCTTGGGGCTTAGAACCCGATTCTCGCCTTGGTTGTCAAGCCTTGGTTGGCGATGAAGACCTAGTGGTAGAGATTCCTAAGTACACGGTTAACATGGTTAGTGAGCGATAGGACAAATTTTTTGAACATTAAAAAGGGTAATAACAGGTTGATGTTATTACCCTTTTTTCGTTTCTGGTGTTTTTGGCTAAAAAGCCTATCGTATGTTCATTTTGGGAAAAGTTAAAAATATCAATGAAATCAATGAAGTATAAACCCAGTTTTTAAATTACCCTCAGACCTTCATTTTTCATTGTATGATCACTTTAGGACATTCTTTGAAGGTAAGTTTGGTCAACATTGTCCCTTAAAACAGAGTGTAGTGATGATGACCAAGATTATAAGTCCTGCAATACTAGATGAACTCCAATGTTGTGAGCGTGGCGGTTTAATACTTTCACTATTTAGCATTTTAGCTATTGCCAATTGACCAAGCCCATCATTGTATAAATCAAAAATACGATTTAATAATGCGGCTCTCGTTGGGCATACTATAAACTCATTAGCTTCTTTATTGACAGTGAGCCAAGAAGGGCACATGGCGGTAAGTATTTTACTTTCGCTAATATTACGTTTATTAACCCATGCCGCTTTTAACCGCTCCTGCTTTTTACGTGATTCTTCATGAGCAAGAATAATAGCCGCTGTCATCGTATAGATGAGTCCGGGGTCACGATTCACTCGTTCCCATGAATACACCATTTCATTAGATAACGTAACAATAGTGATATCTTCTTTGAGAATCTGGCGAACAATGTCCTGAGCATCAAGCGGCTCTTGTCTACTTAAACGGTCAAAGTCTTCAATGAGTAGGGTAGAGCCACGCTGTACTTCGCCTGTTTTGATGGCTTCAAGAAAGTGACCTAAGAAACCTTCTTTAATATGCGTACCATGAAAGGCCGACAATCCAAGGTCTTTAATCGTGGTTGATTCATCAAGCTTTAAGTTGTTTTTCTCACAGTAATTCATCGACAATTCAAGCTGTCTACGCTGTGAATCACCGTCAAGTTGATCAGGTGTAGAAAAGCGAATGTATGAATAGGCGAGGGGAGTGTTTTCGATAGGTTGTGCATTGAATTGATAGCTCATGATTGACCTCAAAATAATTTGATTGCTTATGAGCTAAGGTATTGTAAACACAAAAGTCTCCTTGTAAATAGCAAAACCTCAACTTTAACAACATAGCTTAAACGAACGTTTGAATTTTTAGAATGTCTTTATATTTCAATGTGTTAATTTTTATTGATGCGGAGGTCCATGATGGAGTGAGGGGGGTTACCGAACGGACATGTGTCTGATTGATAAATTTTGAGTGATTTGGCTCTGGTTAACTCAGTAAAAATAAATTTTATACAAACTTGATTAATTAAAATGATTGTCTATTTTTACTATGTAAATATGGACGTTAATAAAAATCAAGGATGATTGTTATGAAAGCAATAAAAAAACTCCTGCTAATCAACTTTTCTTTATTGTTGTTGGTGACACCTTTAAGATCTGAGGCGAATACTTGGATTGCGTGGGATTATATTTATGGCAGTGGGGCGCAAGCCACTGCTGGTTCAGCTTTGCAGGCATGTAAAGATGTTGATCCAGGACTTGACCCTGAAGAAGTAAGCCTAGAGCAACAGGGAGACAATTATTATTGTTCTCAAGGAGGAGGGCCTTTTGCTGCTGTTTGTAGGCAAGTAGATTGGTATACAAATACACCAGAAGAATTAGAAATTATTTCTGAAGGTGATGTATTAGATCTTACTTTTAGCTCAAGCTCTCGTGTGACAGGTGATTGTGGAAGGCCAGGATTAAAAGTTGATAATATAAATGAACAGGTTTTAGATATAATATCTGGTGCTGATAGCGATTATGGTAGCTATGCTCACTTAACATCACCAACTATCCTTAAAATGCAAACCCCTCAAAATAACTACTTTAGTGGCAACAGAGAAGAGCAATTAGAGTATATCGGTGAGAGCGGATCTCCTGGGTGGGAAAATATTTTGTCAAATTACAATACAACTGTTGTAATTGAAGATGACGAAGAAATTCCTATACTATCTTTTTCTGGTTCTACAGAAGTTTTGGAAGGAGAATCATTTGAATTGACACTGTCTTTGAACATAGCTACAGATACTGGATTCGTCATTAGATATAATTTAAACGATGCAACTCATCTTACTGAAGAGGGAGTTTCCATAAGTGGTGTTGGCAGTTTCACCTCGACCATTGACGCTAGTTTATATTCTAATAAGGTTGATTTACCTCGACAATTTCTGACAGGTAATAGTGAGGATAATGAAAAATTCTCTGGTGATAAACAAATTATAATCACTGCTGAACTAGTTAAAAATGGAGTCTCATATTCATCAACACAACATAGTTTCATTATTTTAGAAGATGATCCCGTGGAGTTAGAAGAGGAACTTGGATATGAGTGTCCAATGACAGAACACCCTGTGAATATACGCTCGGGTAACAAATATCTTCGTCATGTCGATGCTGAGTTTTATAATTTTGGGAGAAGCTATCAAATTGTTCGGCATTATAATAGTTTTACAAATGAATGGTCGTTTGAGTTTGAAAAACATTTAAAATTTGATGTAGATAAGATTAAAGTTGTTCAAGGTGATGGGAAAATTATTAGTTTTACTGATAATGCAGGTGTTTATATTCCCGATATAGCAACACGAGTTGAGTTGACAAATGTAGGTGGCTTTTACTTTGTTAATTTATCAGGTGCTTCAATTGAAAAGTATGATAGTTTCGGAAAGCTGCTTTCTAAAACGCATAGAGATGGTAGTAGTCTAAATTACACATATGAACCTTTAAAAAATAGCATTTTAGATTCAGAAAGTAATTTACTGTACGTTGCTAGCTTTGATATCAATGGCAACGTATCTACTATTAGTACTTCTGATGGTGAAACGATAACCTATCAATACATAAGTGACAACTTAACATCAGTTACAAACACAAATGGTCAAAGTAAAACCTACATATACTCAACCCAAGGACTAACACAGGCTGTTGAAAACGGGTATGTAATTAATAATATTACGTATGATTCCAAAGGAAGAGTGACCCAAAGTAAAGTCGGCAACTCAGGAGATTTTGAAACGTTTAATTACGGCAGCTTACAGACAACCGTAACCAATTCTCTGGGTAAAGAAACAATATATAATTATATCAATATTAATGACCGCTTTAAAATATCTTCAGTTGATGGTGTAGCATCTACAAATTGTGTCTCATCAAATACGAGTTATGGATACAACACCAAAGGTTTCCTTATGTCACAAACTGACTCTCGTGGAATAATAACCACCTACCAAAGAGACTCAGAAGGATGGGAGGTAGGGAGAACAGAAGCCTCAGGTACAGCAAATGAACGAACTACTTCTACCTTGTGGGATAAAACCTTAGGTTTGCCACTAACAATTACTACACCTAAAACAACGGTTAACTATACTTATGACAGCAAAGGAATGGTGTTAAAGAAAGAAATTGTACCAACGAATATACAGTTTTAATTAATTATCAGGGAATTAGATATTATGAACTTTTCAAAGTTAACTTTATTTATTACATGTATAACTCTTCTGTCTAATGCATCTGCAACAGAAGAGTCCTTCACATATACAAGTGATTCGCTTATATCTACTATTAACGGAAAACGTGTCGACGTGTCAGATATTACGTCGTTTACTTATGATGTCCAAAACAACTTGAGTAAAATAACGAATGCATTGGGTCAAGAAACTACCTTTAGTAATTACACAAGCAAAGGTAAACCTCGAACTATTATTGATTCAAATAATATAACCACTGAGCTTCAATATAATAGTCGAGGACAAGTAATTTCAACAACGAGAGGAAGTCGCTCTATAACTTATCAATACAATGAGTATGGTTTGTTAACCTCTAGTACACTGCCTTTGGGGGATATTTTAACTTTTATGTATGATGATTCCCGTCGAATATCTCAGATAGTTAATAGTGCGAATGAGTCTATTAATTACACCTATAATACTAAGGGTAATATAACAAACACCCAATATCTCAACTCTGTTGGTGAGGTTGTAGGGAGTTTCAGTTCTTCTTTTGATGAGCTTGGAAGAAAGCTTACTGACACCGCGGGGTATCTAAATCGGACATATAATTATGACACAATGTCTAATTTAACTAGCTATTCTATGGGGAGTAACTCAACCACTAACGATTTTGATGAACTAAATCGTTTAATAAAGGTAACTGATGTATTATTGGGTCAAACCATTTTAACCTACGATGTTAACGACGCTCTAATTTCAGTAACAGATGCAGCTCAAAATCCTACACAATATTCTCCAGATTTTAAAGGCGATAACGAGCAATTGGTGAGTCTAGCCACAGGCACTACTCAATTTACCAATGATGAAGTTGGTAATGTACTAAGTAGAACAGATGCTCGGGGAATAATTACTCAATTTGCTTATGATGCATTAAATAGGCTTGTGTCAGTAAACAATGCAGGGAGTGAGGAAGATGTCACGTTTAATTATGATAATAGTCAATCAGGACGCTACGGCATTGGTAAATTAACATCAATTGTGCAACTTAATGATTCAATCAATTATTATTATAATGAGTTTGGTGAAACCACGAAAACAACAATAGCTATTGAAGGTCACCATTATAGTGTTTCGTACAATTATAATAATGGGTTACTAACAAAAGTAGTATACCCAAGTGGTCGGGAAATTATTTATACGTATAACACTATTGGTCAGATAGTCAAAGTCGATAGCTTTTATCAAGGAGAATCACTTACATTAGCAGATAGTATAAATTATTTACCTCAAGGGGCTGTTAAGTCATTAACATACGGTAATGGTAAACTACTCACTAATACTTTTGATATGGGGTATTTTTTAACAAGTAGACAAGTGACTGACGTGGTTGACTATACATACTCTTATGATAGTGGTGGGAATATTGATTTAATCACAAATAATTTAGAGGTAGCTAATAGCCTAACGTTAACCTATGACCTTAAGCATCGACTTACCGATGTAACAAAGAACCTAACTAATAGTCAGTTTACGTATGATGAAACAGATAATAGGGTTAGTAAACAAGTTGATGGTGAACTTGACAATTATAGTTATGAAAATACAAAACTAACGACGTTAAATAGTGAAACATTAACTTATGATAATAACGGTAATCTAGCTCAAAAAGGAAGTGACTTATTTACTTATAATTTAGCTAATCGATTGTCGTCAGTGATAACTGCTTTTGGGACATATAATTATCTTTACAATGCCTTAGGCCAGCGTATACAAAAGAAAAGTGTTGATGTTGATATTCATTATGTATATGACCATTATGGGCAGCTAATTTATGAAATCGATATTGGCACAAATATAACGACTGAATATGTATATTTAAACGGTAATCGATTGACGTTTCATCAAGGTAAGTTTTCGTCTGGTAAGATTATTATTGATGACAATGATGAAAATGTAACGGTTGATGGAGAATGGAAGTTAGTGACTAAAAGAAAAAAGAAAGGAAAAAAGAAATTTAAAGGAATTGGTTATTTAAAGTCACCTAAAGGTAATGGAGAAAACTCTGTTGTTTGGCCAATACTTAATGTAGTTCGAGGTCAATATCAAGTTTATGCTCGTTGGGTGAAGAAGCGTAAAAATGCCAGCAATGCACCTTTTTCCATCAATCATGCATTAGGTCAGGATATCATTCGTGTTGACCAATCTAAGACAGGTAGTTCTTGGCAGCTATTAGGAAGTTACACATTAGATGCAGAATCTAGTATTGCATTAAGTAATGATGCTAATGGTAATGTAATAGCTGATGCAATCAAAATTAAGCCTCTAGATGGTGAAGCTATACTTACTTCAGATGACTACTTTATTCATACTAATCATTTGGGTGCACCTGTAGCTTTAACAGATGAGAGTGCTAAAAAAGTGTGGCAGGCAAGTTATGCACCGTTTGGAAAAGCAATAGTAAATGATGACTTTGATGGTGATGGTTTGGCCGTAGTATATAATTCTCGACTTCCTGGGCAATATTGGGATGAAGAAAAAAGTTCTTATTACAACTACTTTAGGGATTACGATCCTGAATTGGGGCGCTATATTCAGTCAGATCCAATTGGTTTAGCAGGTGGGATAAATACTTATGGGTATGTTGGTGGTAATCCGATCATGAGATTTGATCCGTATGGTCTTGATTGGTTTAAGCCCTCAAATCATCCTTATTCTGTTGGAAGAAAAGGTGCAACAGGCTTTGAGCCAGGTAAAGGAATAACTGGCTTTATAGACAATTATATACCTGCTGGTCACACATTCGGGCATCGCCATGATTCAATGGTTGGTTACATGGAAAAAAATTGGACGGCATTACCAGAATGGTCAATTGACTATATTCTAAACCCTATTACGATGCCTTTAGCTTATCCTTTAGCTGTCTTTGAAGAAACTACGATATCTATCGAAAAACTTTTACAAAATGATAATTATACTCATAGCGTTCAACAGTGTGAGGCACAACAAGAATGAAGATAAATATAGTTTCAACTCTATGCATTATTTTTTTATTATCAGCTTGTTCACCTGAGAAATATAAAAAATACAGTGAAGAAGATCAATTTCAGCACTTAATTGGATCACATATTAAGGCTGTTGTTGAATTGGAGGCTTTAGGAGTTACCTTTGGTTCGCTGAGAAATAAAGTGGTAGATTATGTGTTTATTGTACCTAAACCTAACTTTTCTGGCCCTGAGGTTGTATTCAGAAATGAGATCCCCCCAAACTCTAAGTTTAAAATAATTGGGGTTTATGGAAGTGATAGTGTTCTTTTTGAAAATAGTTACTATTTTCATGTTTCAGAACTCGATCCAAATTCTCGTCAAAGTTATATTCACTTAATCGAATTTAAGGTTAATCATTTATTAGAAAACGGTGGTTTGGATATAGCAGTATTTAAATTAGAAAACACCAATATGTAATTTTAAATGTGCTTTAATATTTTTATTTGAATCCAAAGCCTCGCTAGCCGGGGCTTTTTATTGTGCAAAATCAAACCAATTAGCATTAGGTCGCGTATTGATTTACTTACGTTTTTTAAACTGATAACTTTGATATCGGATTTACAAAGGACATTATCGTTAGGTTAAGACTCTGCTGTGCAATCTGACAATTTATCAAATATAAGGGAAGATATGATCCAGTCTGAATTTCAACGTTTTCTTCAAACTTTACTTTCAACTCCATCTAGTGCATCAGTTCATAAATTCGCTAACTTGGTACTAAAACACCTTGAAGAAATTGTTCCATTAGTTACTCATCAAGGGCAACGGGTTAAACATGTCGCAAAGCTTGCTCAAAAAGAGTGGGCTAGTTTAAGCAAAGATATTCCAACTAACCTTGAAGAAGTTGAGTCAGATGTAGCCTCTTTTGCTCTACTCAAAGAGTTATCGGTTGACTCATTTAGGGGATTTAGCCGTGAAGAAACTTTTGACCTAAAAAGTCTGTTAGTGCTTATCTTTGGGCCAAACGGTACGGGGAAGTCTAGTTTCTGTGAAGCATTAGAATACGCCTTGTTAGGCTCAGTAGCAGAAGCTGAAAGTAAGCGTTTTAGAGATGTTGAAGCTTATTTAAAAAATGCACACACCAATAAATTCGCACCACCCAAATTGATCGGAATTGATGATGATGGCGCTGATGTCAGTATCAAATCTAATGATGCTCTTTATCGATTTTGCTTCGTTGAAAAAAATAGAATAGATAGCTTTTCGCGTATTGCTGCGCAAGCTCCGGCCAAACAGTCAGAACTAATATCAACACTATTTGGCCTTGATGCATTTAATGAGTTTGTAAAGAATTTCTCTCCTGAAATTGATGGGCGATATATAGATTTAGAAGGTGTAAAAGCAAAAACACTTGCTCAAAAACGGCTTAAACTCCAAGGGGCTGAACAACAAATTAAACTTAATCAAGGTATCGTTGAACAAGCAAAGGATGATGAAGCTTCATTAGCATCTCGCTATAGAGAAGGCTGTACTTTACTTACAATGATGTCTGAGCTTAATGGCACAGAAGAAAAGCAAGGGCACGTACCTTTATTAGAAGCTGAGTTGCAGAAGCCTATTCCTCAAAAAAGTAACCTAACTGTGGCTAACCTAACCGCAATTAAACAGACGTTGATAAGCAGTCTGAATGAGCATACTCAAAAAAGTGAAGAGATAGCAAAAGCAAGTCAACAAGTATCTTTCCAACAACTATTTGAAGCCGTAACTCAAGTACAGCCGAATAGCCCTGATAAATGTCCTGCATGTTTAACTCCATTAACTGAAGTAACAGTTAATCCTTTTACTTATGCCGGAGAGGAGTTAGTCAAGCTTCAACATTTAGCCCTATTGCAAGCGACCATAAAGCAACTTGAGCAAACAGTGTTTCAAAAACTACAAGAATTACATCAGGTATTATCTACTTGTTTAAACTTTTTCTCTAATAACAAGTTAGCGCCTTTTAAGTTAGCTGATATGTCACACTTAAATGTAACATGGTGGAATAGTTTACATGCCGCGCTAGAAGATGGCACGACAGCTATACAACATATAGAGACTCAAGTAACTTGTTTAGAAAAGCAGGATATTGAGAGTGTTCAAATTGAGCAAAACAAGAATGCTCAGCGGTCTGAATTGAAGCGACTAAAAGGATTTTTAAATGACGCTCAAAAGTTAGCAGCTAGCAAAAGTGCTGCGGTTAAAGCAATAGAAGATGCTCGAAAGTTGATCAGTGAGTTTGATGAAGCAAACAAATCACTTATTAAAGAAGTAGAACAGGAAAAGCCGATTGTTACGAAGAATATTGAAATACGGGAATCTTACCAACAGTTCGTCTCTTTACTTAATGCCTATCGTAAAAAGTTGCCAGCTCAGCTAGTTGAAAACTTAGGCGATGTAGTTGTTGAACTTTATAATGCTTTTAATAGAAATGACGCACCTACTGAATTAATGGCTTCTATCCAGTTACCATTAGCGCAAAATCAAAAGTTAAAAATTTCTTATCAAAATGAGCCTAAAAAATATTTTGATGCGCTTCACGTATTAAGTGAAGGGCATATTCGTTGCGTTGGTTTGGCAATACTTTTGGCAAAAAACATAAAAGAAGGTTGTCCCCTTCTTATTTTTGATGATCCTGTAAATGCCATTGATGATGATCACCGCGAATCAATAAGGCGCACACTGTTTGAAGATCATTATTTCGATGGAAAACAGATTATCTTGACATGTCATGGAGAGGAGTTTTTTAAAGATATTCAAAATCTGTTATCAGTTGAGCAAGTTAAGAGTAGCCAGAGGTTAGCATTCTTGCCTCGTATTAATGAACCGCATATTCAAGTTGACTTCAAATGCGCACCAAGGAACTATGTTGAAGGTGCGTTAGAGCATATTCGCAAAAATGAATTACGATTTGCATTGGGTAAATCTCGCCAAGCACTTGAGTCATTAGCTAAAGGGAAAATATGGCGATATGTCAGTAAGAATGGTGATGGCAATTTGAGTATCAAGTTACGTACTGCCAATTCTCCAATTGAATTGCGCCAACTGACAGAGCAACTTAAAACTAAGATTAACAAAGGTGATTTCTCTGATCCTGATAAAGACAACGTGTTGTCTCCCATTGAACAATTGTTAGGTATTAATGGTGATTCTCGTGAATGGAGGTACTTGAACAAAGGTACACATGAAGAGGTAGACCGAGCGGAATTTGATCGAAATTCAGTTCATACCATTGTAGCTGCAATAGAGTCACTGGATCAGGTGCTGTAGCTTAACTTCAAATTCTCTTTGCTCTCAAAGCCAGCGGAAGCTGGTTTTGCCTTAACTATGCACGTTCAATCAATATCGCTGGATCGCACTGAGATTCAGCATATTCAACAACATCATCATTCCAATAATTACTTCTATATGCGTAGATTAAAAAGCTATGGCAGCAATGTTGCCATAGCTTTAAATGATGTTCAGTAAGCCAACCAAAATCGATTGTCTCCTTATGCTTGAAAATATTCCTAATGCCAGTATTTAGGTATTTTTCGGCTGCGGTAGCAGATGTAATAGGCCCTCTTGCTAAGACGCTTGGACAAAGTGACAAGCCAAATAAGGTGTTAGCAATCATACAGTCGTGATGAGCCAAGTATTGCTGACTTGCTTGGCGGATCAACTCATCGTTAGTGACATAGTAAATCATTGGCCTTAGTCGAGGCCAAAGCTGAAATCTTTCGTGCGGTTTCAATTGAATGATCAATTCATATTCTTGGTCTATTTTTTCTCTCAGTTCAGTCGGCAACATGGCGAGTAAATTTAAGTGCATTTCCTACTACCTTGTGATCATGAGCCGAGTACCTATGATAAAAATTTACGGGTAATATTACCAAGAATTTGATGGCAGGATTGATATGATTTTAGCGCCTAAATAGTCTTTCACTTTCATAAGTGGTAAAGTTAACTTCTACCTTGAAAATCCCGTAACTAATTAATTTAATGTAAAATATATCTACATTGTTAGTTATGTTTTTAACTTTGTTGAGTTTTAATTTCAATAAAAGTAATGGTCCTAAACCATAGAATCATACTGGTCCGTTATTAGTAGAAAGTGTCTCTGTCAACATAGAGGCTTGTCTCAAAAAAAGCAGGATCTCTGTACAGAGATTCCAAGAGAAATAGACCAGTGATTCTAAAAATAGCAATACAGCATTCTAAAATTATTGGACCATTTGAAATAATAAATAAAATTAAAAATAAAGGTGGGTTACTTGATCAGAAAGCCTAATTCTTTTTGATTTAAATATTTCGAGTCATCAAAATTTAATAAACTCTCATCCAATACTTTTTGGTCAAATTTAAAGTCTCGTTTCAGCGTGATGTTTGTCTCACTCAGTGAACCTAATAGATGATCGAAATGTTTAACAGTTGGCGTAACGAACTCCTTTTCTTGTTCATTTGAGTGAGCTGATAAAGCTATCAATAACTGAGCAATACCAAAACCAATTTTAGGTGTATTGCTCGGACAATATTTAATGGCGAATAACTTTATAAAAAGTTCAAAGGCACACTTTTCAGCATGCGTTGGTCTTGCTTCTTGAAGCTCATTTTGTTGGTAAATGGCAATAATGAGTAATGCAGTCAAACTATCTAACGTGTAGGTATTGCAAAGTTCATCAATATGCCAAGCGTACTTGCGATTAATAATCGTTGATAGTTCATCGGCTGCTGTTGCTGGTAAATGCCAATGTTTCCTTGCCTGCTTGCTCAAAAGCATATCTTTTATATGTAATGAAAGTGCATTGATTGCAGGAGCAAGGTTTTGACTTGCTGTATTAGGCTGACTCAACAGTATAAAGAAGGCTTTATCGGTATAGATAGGCTGATAGTTTGTAAGCTGCATCAACCGGGAAAACTTAAACTTACTCACAATCGGTTTGCCTTTTAGCTTTACGCGCCAATATCGCGAGTTAATTTCACTGTCTAGATACGTCAACAACTTCAGCGGAGAGGGGCTGAATCTAGCGGTAGTAGAAATATGAGCGTCTTCAATTATTTTAATCCTTAACGCTCTGAGCCTTTGCATCAAGTTTAGCGTCTTCTCTTGCTTATCATTTAAAGAAAATAACCACTCCAACAAGAAGTGTTGCGTAGCTAATGACTGCACATATTTGGGAAGTTTTTTGTAGGCGGTAAAATTGTACATCGTATTTAATTTACTTTTTATTCATCTGTTCGTTTTTAGCAGAATCACTACTTTTCAGTGCCTTACATTATTTATTCTTGTTTCTATCATTCAAAAAACACACTGGCTGTAACCAAAGTCTAGACCAATACTTAATTATTACCTTACTGAACACGACTGAAGCAGACATGAGCGAAGAAGCACTCAATGAATTACGAGAAAAGTTAGAAGCTGATTTATTAAAGCTTTATGGCTCGCCCATTTTAAATCTTGAGCAATTGCATAAGGCACTGAACTATCGAAGTGTTGCAACAATGCGCCAAGCCCTATTAAGGGGGACGTTACCCATACCGATATTCTCACAGCCAAATCGTAGGGGCTACTTTGTCTTGGTTGCAGAGGTAGCAAGGTATATGGCGCAGTGCGCTGTTGTCGAGATGGAAAATAAGAAGATGTGACGAATTTTAACTGGCGCAGAAATAACAAAGACCCGAAGTGCTCTAACACAGTGGGCCTTTGCAGAATTGTCTTTTGAAAGCAGACAATTCAACTGTAGTACATTTGCAGGTTTTTGCAAGTGTGCGATAGGTTTTTGCGCCTCTAATGAGAGGCAAGAAAAATGATTAAAATTGATATTTGGATTGAGTTGTTAAGACTGTGGTTATTAACACAATGGTCATACCGTAAGCTTGGTGAGTATTTAGGTATTAGTCATCAAGCAGTAGGCAGAAAAATAAATGCATGGACAGAAAAAGGCATTTCTTACCATGATGTAAAAGATTTGCCCTTAAGTGATGCGACAAAAATTCTTCTCACTGGGCGACCTCCGCATCAATCAAGGTTTACGTTACCTCAATATGAGGAAGTTGCAAACCTGATATCTAGTACAAAAGGTAGAAAGGGTAAGCCCAATATTCGATTTCATTACAGAGCTTATGTAAAAGCAGTCGGTGAAGCTAATGCAGTTGCAGAGTCTACCTATTATGCAGGGGTTAAGGCTGCACTGAATAACCCTAAATTTGCACTAACTATCATAGAAAACCCTGGAGAACGTTTGTATATTGATTATGCTGGCCTTCGTTTATCTATCGGCCCTGAAAAAAATAGGCATTACGTATACTTTATTGCCGGTGTTTTAGGTTATTCAAAGAAAATATTCATTCGTGCGACCACACATCAGAAACAGAAAGATTGGCTTGATTTCATGCAATGGATATTTATTCAAATAAATGGTGTCGTTAAATTTATCATCACTGATAATGCAAAACCTTTGGTGACAACACCAAAACCCCATCTGAAGCTCACAAAAGGTTATGAGCAATTTTGTAAGCATCAAGACGCTATTGCATATCCATCTCCACCAGCAAGCCCGAATTACAACTATGCGGCTGAAATAGCAGTGAAAATTTTTAATAATGAGATTTATCCTTATTTAAGCGAAATGTCTTTTAACTCGGTAGAAGAGGTTAACGACTGTTTGGATTGGTTGGTGTCTGCGATTAATAAGCGACCATTAACGGGACGCGCTGAATCACGCGATGAGCTATTCGAAGAAGAAAAACCATCGTTTAGAGAGATAAATCCAATATCTTTTATTGTGCCTACAGGACAGCGTACAGTTACGGTTGACAAGCATTATAGAGTCAAAGTTGACCAAATATACTATTCAATTGACCACAAGCTGTTTGGTAAAAAAGTGCAGATTTATATTTACCCAGATAAGGTTGATATTAAGCATAACGGTGAACTTAGCTATAGCCATGCCAGACGAAAATCGGGTGATGCGCATGCCATGCTGATTGAGCATATGCCGCCAGAGCATAAGGTGTTGAGAAGCGAAAACAAAACTTATTTTTTGGCTTGGGCAAAAAAAGAAGAGCCGTCATTAATTCCTTTTGTCGAAGAATTTTACTCTGATGTATCTGAACGTGATTTCTATGCCAGAGAGCAATGCAATACTTTAAAACGCGTGTTAGAAAACTCGGTGAAAGAAGGGTTTGCTGAAGAATTTGTTGTGGGCTGTTTAATGTGCCAAGCCAGTAATCGATTAAGCATTAGCGCATTAGAATCAATGATTGAAGTTGCTAAGTTGGATGATGACGATATTCAAGAGTCATTTGCTTGTTATCAGCAAATGCAACAAGGTTCACAGGGAGAACATCATGCACACTAATTCCACGTTAGACTCAACAGTTAGGTCAATGTGTAAAACATTGCGATACAGTGCGTTTATTGGCGGTATGGATGGAGCTGCACTTGATAAAGAATTTGACTTAGTTGGCTTTCAGAAAAACCTAATCGTTGTTCTAGATGCTATTCACTGCAATAAGCTAGTTGATAAGACACAAAAGTATCGTAAAGCCGCTAACCTGCCATATACGAGCATTCGCTATGCTGATATTGAGCAATATCCTATCGGGCAATTTAATCATAAATATTTTGAATATTTAAGCCGTGGTGCTTGGTTAAAAGAAGGTGACTCTATCATTATCCATGGAGAGCCATCTAAAGCGCGGCTGGAGTTGGTGAGCGCTTTTGGCAATGAATTAATAGATAAGGGAATTTCCGTTCTATTTAAAGAGATGAAAGAAATGCTACAAGATTTACTGGTAGCAGACGCTAAGAGTCTTTTGCAATCAGCACTAAAGCCGCTTGAGGTCATTGATGTACTGATGCTCGATAACTTCGAGTTAAATATACTTTCCATTAAAGAAGCCTATATTCTTGCATCTTTGATCAAAACGCGTAGTGAAAAAGGTGGCTTTATCCTTATTAGCAAGAGTCCGTTAGAAGATGAAATTACAAGCGGTAATGGCATTGGGTTAGTTGGTCAAATGCTGGCCCAACACATATTGCCTTACTGTCATCATTTGAATCTTGTTGAAAGTAAGTAGGCTTTGATGTTTAACAACGAAGTCCCACATAGGGTTAACATTGGAGAGCGAATTGCCTATCCGCTTTCCAGTGATGATGCCTGTTTAAGCACGGTGTCTAGTGATGATGCCATGCTTCAGATGTCGATGAAGTTTTATCATCAAGAATTACTGCAATCTGTTGATGCGATAGAGTTTCTTAAAAATAGAGCAATATACAGCGATAACGTTATTGAGCACTTTAATTTAGGTTACTCCAATAGAAGGTTAGGGCTTGAATTACAGAAGCTATCTAAAAATGATGAGGAGATAAGCCGAGGCGCATTACAGCGTTTAGGGCTATTAAAATCTACAGGGCATGAACTGTTCTATGGTGCTGTTACTTTTCCTTTATTAAACCAACAAGGGCATGTTGTTAGCTGCTATGGAAGACGTATAACAACAGAGTCTAAACCTAGAAAAATTTACCATAGACATTGGTACTCTGATGGTATCGGCTTTTTTAATTGCACCGCTTTAAAAGATAATGAGCAACTCATTTACTGTAAAAATCCCATTGATGCACTGAGTTGGTGGGTCAATGGTTTTACTCATGCCATTTCCACTCTTGGGAGTAGTGACTTCAATGAACAACATGCAAAGTTACTTAAGGATAGCGGTATAAAAACGATTTATTTAGCAATGGGGACAACAAAGAATACGTTAATTGAGGCTAGACGTATTGCAAGATTACTTAAGAAAAAGCGCATCGCGGTAATGCTGGTGTTATACCCCAACGGCTTTGATGCGAATAGTTTCATTATTCAGGAAATTAACCCGAAAGATGAATTGCAGCAATTACTCAATTCATCACATCGATATATGGTGAACTAATATGAAAGAATTAATTAAAAAACTCAGTACATTAACTGACTGTTTAGCTTTTTACATCGAAGACTGTATGGCGAGAGGTCAAAGCAACGCGACTATCACTTCAAAGAACAATTTGATGCTTATGTTCATTTGTTGGGCAGCAACGAAACAAATAACGAAAATATCAAACGTTGACTTGTTTGTGATGGAAGAATACAGACGCTATTTATCAGCTTATCGAAAACCTAAAAATCAAGAGCCACTTTCAATTGTTACACAAGCTCAGCGTTTAATAGCTTTGAGAGTGTTTCTGGAGAGAATGTTCTATTACGATATTATCACGGATAACTTCTTCGCTAAGTTTGAACTGCCTCGTACTGGTAGACGGTTGCCTAAGTTTATTCCTGATGAGGAAGAGATTGAGCTAATAATCAACCAAACTAAAACGAAGGGAAACATTGGTATTCGAGATAAAGCTATACTCGAAATTTACTATGCATCGGGTATTAGACGTACTGAACTTGCCAATTTGGATATTCGTCATGTTGATACTAAAAACCTTACGATCACTGTAAGAAAAGGTAAAGGCGGTTACGATAGAGTTGTACCTATTGTTCAACGTACTGTAGATGCTATCAACGAGTACCTAACAAAAGTTCGCCCATTATTGGCAATATTTGCCAGCGGTGATGCGCTTTTCTTAGGTGAGACAGGCAAGCGAATATTGAGCAGTAAATTAACCGAGCTTGTCGGTGAATATATTCGCAGATCGGGTGTGGCAGAAGAAGGCGCGTGTCACCTACTTAGACATGCTACAGGGACACATATGTTGCGTAATGGTGCCGATATTCGTTATGTGCAAGAGATGTTAGGCCATGAAGATATCAGCAGTACCCAACTTTATACCCATGTGGTTATCAATGATTTACAAAAAGTGCATAAGCAAACACATCCATTTGCAAAATAATTTGTAAAATATATTGAAAACTAGCTGATTAATCCATATTTATGTCAGGAACTTTTACAAAAAACTGGACAAAAACAGAGCGAGTATATTAGAATTACTCTATGTGGAGGACATATGAACGTCACTAAATCAGTTAATCAACAAATAGATCAGATGAAACCGGGTAAGTTATTTTCTTATCAGGATATCTTTAGCTATGCAGAGCACAGTGATGCTGTTGTAAAAGCAATCAGTAGAAATTCAAAAAAGTTGGGTTTAGTGAAAATCAAAAAAGGCTTATTTTATAAGTCTGAAATTGGTCGTTTTGGTCCAATGGCTCCTAAAGATAATGATGTTATTAATTACTTCACCTCCCGTAAAAATAGAACGGTTGGTTATGTAACAGGTCCTGCATTGTATTACCGATGGGGATTAACTACTCAAATTCCAGCAGAAGTGAATATTGCAACTTCAACAAATAAACGAGAGAAGGCTGAGCTATCTGGTCTTAGGGTTTCTACGTCACCTGCACAGCACAAAGTAACTAAGAACAACATTGAAATACTTCAATTTTTAGACGTTCTTAAAAATATTGATCGCATTCCAGATGCTGATACAAAAGAAGTAACAAATAAGCTTTCAATAAAGCTTAAGGAATATTCTTCTAAATCAATCAAGGAAATGGAAAAAATAGCAATTGATAATTACCCCGAAAGAACCAAAGCAATTCTGGGCTTTATTTTAGAGACGTATATGAATCATTTTAGCGATAAATTGCGAGATTCATTGAACCCTACATCTAAATACTATTTCTCCTATGCCTATAAATGGGAAAAAGCTCAAAAGCACTGGCATCTGATCTATAACAAAAAATAAAAAGGAATATGTGTGTTATTACACGAAGACAAAAAAGCTCTAGAGGAAGCAATACGAGCGACAGCAAAACATTTATCTTTGCCAATAGAATATGTCGAAAAAGATTATTGGGTAACTTATGCATTAAAGGAACTCGCTTCATCAGATATTTGTGATGAAATTGTTTTTAAGGGCGGTACTTCTTTAAGTAAAGCTTACAGTATGATTTCTAGGTTTTCAGAAGATGTAGATATAGCTGTATTAACAGATAACTTAAGTAAAGCTCAAGCAGGTAGAAAAGTTAAGAAGGCTAGTAAAATAATTTCAGATATCTCTGATATATTTAATGAAATAGACTCTCCTGATACTTCTAAAAACTCACACTTTAGAAAAATTAGATTTCAATACCCAAGAATCGATGAATCAGCGCCAGTTGAAGGTCAAATCGAAGATAGCTTATTATTGGAGATAAACGCATTCGCTGATCCTGAACCGTACAGCAAAATGCCTCTTTCTTGTTATATAGCTGATTTTTTTATTAACAGTGGACAAGAGTCTGCCGTATCTGAATTTGGGCTTGAAACGTTTGAAATGAACGTACTTTGTACATCTCGTACTGTTTGTGAAAAAGTTATGGGATTGGTTAAAGCCTCTTACGGTGAAAATCATATTAACCAAATTAACAGTAAAATTAGACATTTATATGATGTTCACTTTTTAATAGCCGATAAATTTACCTGTGAATTTGTTGAGTCAGCCAGCTTTGGTGAAATGACAGCTAAAGTTATTGCTTGTGACCAAGAAACTTTTAAGTCAACACCGTGGTTTGATGTGCCACTAGCTAGCGCTTGTGTATTTTCTAGCTTAGCAGAAATCTGGCCTTCTCTTGAAAGTACATACAATGGTGACTTCAAAGCGATGGTTGTGGGGGAAGATATTCCTTCAAAAGAATCTCTAATAGAATCCATGGGTATAATTCATAGGCAATTAGTTAAGTTTGATAGTTAAACAACCTTAATGTGAAAACCTTTTGGAGTATTAAAATAAAGTATGGAAACACAAATAAATGAAGAGCAGTTATATCAAAAATTAGTTGTTATTCGTGAAAAAAGGGAACAGTTTTTACAAGCTCCTGAATTGCAACCTCATGACTGTGAAGAGCATAAAGAGTTGCGAGTAAGGCACTTCGGTAGAGGTAAGCACTATGTATATCAATGCCAAGAGTGTGGCTGGCAGAGGGGGCAATCACTAAAACGAGATACTGCCTTAGAAATAAATGGTGGGGTTGAGCCAAAATTATTTGATGATTCAATAGAAACAGAAAGAGACAAAATTAGACAAAAGGCGCATGAAAAACTTCAGACGACTTATTCAGAAGAAAGAACAATTACATCTCTAATTCACGGTTGGTCTCCTGAAAGCTTTGAAAGTAGTTATAGTAAAGAACAACAGCAGCTAGAAGAAGCAAACGAAAAACTATCAAATTTACTTGAGCAATTTGAAGAAGAGTTTGGTGAAGAAAAAGTTATAAAAAGCCTAATTGCGCAAACAGTAGAACGTAAGAAAAAGCTTTACTCTGAACGCAAAGAAAAAACAGATAGATTTACAAGCGAAAAAGAGCTACAGCACTGGTTTACCACTCACCTACAAGAAGATTTTCATATTTATAAAGAAGTACCAGGAGTTCATTTAGCAGAAAATACAAATGTTCGTATTGACTTCATTCTATATCCTAAAGAGCACCTTATATCTGAAGGCTTTGTTGAAGAACCGTTTGGTGTTGAGGTTAAATACTTTAAACAGGAAGAAGGTTTTACACACAAAACTAGTAGAGGCATATGGCAAACTATTAGCTACAACGACTGTCTTTTCAAAATTAAAGATAAAGAATTTAAGACAAAATTTTGTTTACTATTTTCGAATTTATCTTTTTCTTCTGAAACTGCTCTCATTAAAAATTTAGGATATGAGTGGGAGAATGATCAAATTGAATGGAGTGGTATGATTCATGTAGCTAACCATGCACGCGTTGGAACTTTATCAATCAATGGTGATAAGCAAGGATTAACTGGCTGGGGAATCAGATTTGCTGGTGGGACATACTTTGTTCGATCTGCATACAATGATGAAACAACTTATCGCTTATCTAACTCTGATACTATAAATAAAATGAGAATAGGAAATTTCTAAGGCTAAAGAACTTAAAATTGTCTTTAGTTAAGACAGCAGAAATGCAAATATAGACTAAACTAATACAAGGAAATGTACATGCTACCTCAACCGCCAAAATCCTCCCTAAACACCTGTAAATCAAAAACTTAAACCTCACGAAAATGCAGGTAAAACCACACCTAGAAGCTAAATTAGTTTACAACTACTTTAGGGATTACGACCCCGAATTGGGGCGCTATATTCAAAGTGACCCGATTGGTTTAGCGGGTGGTATTAATACTTATGGGTATGTTGGTGGGAATCCTATATCCTATTCAGATCCGAGTGGTTTGTGCCCATGGTGTGTTGTAGGAGGTGTTATTGGTGGAGGTTTGAATGCCTGGTCACAATATAATTCTGACGGTCCTTTTGATTGGGGATCGTTTGCAGCATCAACAGCAACAGGTGCTTTAGGTGGAGGTCTTGGTAACCTAACCAAGGGATTATCATGGGGGAAAAATATCGCTGCAAATGCATTTGGTAGTGGTGCTATTGGCGCAGCCGTAACTGCAAGTAAAAATGAGCTAACTGGAAGTTGTGATAGTATTGAAAACTCATTTTTAAATGGATTTGTTTTTGGTGGATTGGGATCGGGTGTAGGAAATGGTACGTCTGGTATTATTTCAAAAATGAATCAATCATACTTTAATTCACTTCCTCTATCTCAACAGTTGTTTTTAAGTTCCAATGCATTGCATGGACTTCCTAACTCTCATCTGATAACTGGTGGTGTGACTATTGGGAATACTGTTGGTGGAGTTATTAGTAACCTACCTGTCAATGTTAGTGGAAATGGAAATTAGTTATGAATAGTAAAATGATGTACGTAATCTACTTAATTTTATTTCCAATTGCGGGTATCGGGGTTGGTTATGTTTTCTATTGGGTCTATTTATTACTAGGTAATAATGCATCTGATATGGTGTTTGATATGTTTATTGTTGTTTGGTTTTCTTTTGGAGTCTTTGCCGGATTATTCGGTTGTAATTGGCTGCGAAAAATAAACAGACAGATTCACAAGAAATAATTATGACCATTTCTTACTAATATATATTGATTTGAATCCAAAGCCTCGCTAGCCGGGGCTTTTTGTTTTTGGGTAACTGAAATTTCAATAATTAAATCTGATTCAGATACTTCGTAAATTGAGGGAAGTTATATAGTGGTATTGAATTAATAAAAGGAAATAGCTATGAATAGTATAACTGAACTACCCTCACATATTGATGTGCTAAGAGAAGGCACAACAGAGTCTATTAGACGGTCTTTATCTAGTAGAAAAGCAGATAATCTCGATAAGAAAATTTGGCCTAGTGAAAACCTCCTTATTGATAAACTTTTAAGTAGATTTGATGAAATTGAATGTTTTTGTTTGCAATTAAATGAAAAGTTTAACTTTATGGAACGTTACTCGATTTTAGATTGTTTGTTAGGTATTTTGGCAATAACTAAGCCAAGTGATTTACAGAAATCTAGAGAAGATAAAAAATCGCTGCAAGAACTGAATAGAAAGATTGCAAAACAGGCATTTGATTTAGCTGAACTTATAGAAAAAAGAAGTGAGCTGAATAATTGCACACAAATGAGCAGTAACACTTATTATTCAATTTCTGATGTAATTAATGACGCTGCTCAAGATAATTATCTATTTCAATCAAACCCGAAAAAACAATTTAACCAACTGTTCTATCAATATGATTTGAAGTATTGGCCAAATATTACTCAGGTAATCGATGCGATTGGTATTGATGCGGATTGTGCCGATATTGAAGCAAGCGACTCTATTACTGAAGCAGGGACTAAATCAACACGCTCATCAGTTGTAGACACCATTAGAGCTTTTTTTACCGCTTTAAAAAATTATGAAAATAGGCATCATAATATTTCAGTAAAAGTCATGAACATGTCGAATCAATGTTTTACTTCAATATTCAATATTGGTCTTGCACTTGGGCCTGATGAAATTATTAGTGATGATCAATTTAAAACAGCAAAGCATCGAATAAAAAAAGAAATGAACATTAGATAAATTGAGAACCAAATAACATTAAAACCCTATCTGCCTCTATGGAAAAGCTAATAATAATTCAGAACGTTGGTAGCATTAACTTTCAGATTTTACTGCGTTTTAATTATTGATACATGTTGAAATATACAGTTGTTGGCTATATGTATAAGATAACTTTTGCAGCAATTCACTTCTTACTAAGATACAAGGTACAGCTCTATGGCTACGGAAAAAACTAAATTTTCACAAAAACAGTTTTTAAAAGGACGTAGGCCGGAAAAATTTTCTGACTCATTTGAAAAAGAAATAAGTTCATTAGAAAGGCCAGTACTGGAGCATTACCTTGCTACTTTAAATAAACGCAGCCAAGAATTAGAGTTTGAAGATTTTGCCAAGAGACTATGTGAAAAAATAGTATGTCCAAATCTGTTGGAACAGACAGGCCCTGTTGCTGGTGGTGATGGAAAAACTGACACTCAAACATTTCCAGTCTCAGAGCAAAATAAATTGTTATGGTTTGAAGGTATAAATGATACCTCTCACAAAGAACGGTGGGCCTTTGCCGTAAGTACTAGAGTTGATTGGGATGTTAAATGTAAGAGTGATGTTCGAAAGATTAAAGGCACAGAAAGAGGATATAAGAAAGCGTATTTCGTTAGTAACCAATATGTTAAGTCTGACCAAAGAGCAAAAATTGAAGACTTATTGGCTAAAGAAACAGGTCTTGATGTAATAATTTTAGATTTAAGTTGGATTTTAAATCAGGTTTATAAAAATAAGCTTGAGCAAATAGTTATTGATACGCTGGCTATGCCTGTAACTTTTAGTAGAGAGAAGCATATTGGTTCAAATGATTATATAAAAAGCCAAGAACTGGATGAACTTAATGAAAAAATTAACCAAGAAGTTAACCCACAAGAGATTACTAATGAACAAGTTGGTTGGTTTTTACAAATAGCAATTTTGAATGCTGAACTTGAGAATACAGAAATTGAAGTAGAGGGTTTATTTGAAAGAGCTATAAAAATTGCTAATAAATTTGGTAATAACCAGCAACTTTTGGAAGCACATTACCACTACGCTTGGAAATCTCATTTTTGGTATGAAAACTCATCTACTTTTGAAGAACATTTAATTTTGGCTTTCCAAGCGATTGAAAAATCAACTAGTTCAGCAAAGTGGGAAAAGGTAGTTACTTTACTTAATGTTGCAATTGGTCATGCTAAAATTACAGGTGTTTCATTATCAAATAACATTTTGGAAGTAAAAAACAAAGTTATAAAACTTATCACCAAGATAGCTGACGATGATACGAAACCTAGTAATTCTTTATACGCACAAACTCAACTAGCCATTTTTGAATTGCAAAGCCTAAACTGTATTGAAGATGCAGGACCTACTTTTAAGTCTCTTCACGATATTGTTCAAAAAAGTGAATCACTTGTTGGCTATCCTTTTGAACAGGTTTTCTATTTAATTTCCGCTGTTGATGATATTTTTATGGAGATTGAAGCATACGAAGATTTACTAGACTACTTAACTGAGCAGTCTTCTAAAAGAGATGGTGATGTTGCCGCTTCGTGGAATTACCTTAAAAGAGGTGCAAGAAGGTTAGAGTCAGGTAAACCATATCAAGCCATTAAGTTAATTGGAAAATCATTGGCCGGGTTATATAAAGAATAGTCATCAAGTGAAATGATCTTTGCTATGAGAATAATATCAGCGGCCTATGAGAGTGTTGGTTTACCTTGGGCATCTAGAGCTAGCATGTTATTTGCAGCATCGATGTTAACAGACAAATATTGGAAACAAGATGAACTGAGTATTGAACAAGTAAACGCTTATGTTCGATTGAGCTGGATGGAGTTGCAGCTAGGAAGATTAGGCCAGTCTTTACTCTGGTTCGAATTGGCACTGATTGTCCAGTCAGGTCTAGATGATAACGTCATTACTGAAAACGAAATCATTAACTTTGATGGGTGTATAAGTCATCTAATCCTAAATATCCCCTTTTTAGACTTACCAAATTTAACATCTCTTCCTAACCTATTGGATAAGCTTGGGTTACAGAGTTCAAGAGGAATGCTGCTTTGTACTTTAGGGTATGAAGATGATTTCTCTGATGAGTATGAGGTCACTATTGATCAAAAACATCACGACTTTTTGATTATGGTTAGAGACATTGACCTTGGAAAAGATATTAGAATATTCAATGATATAATAGGTAAGCGTGGTGATATTAAATCTTATCTTCTAGGGGGAGAAATATCCATTAACTACCCTCAGAAAACACCTTTCATTGAATTGGCCGAGTCAATTTTAGCTATGTTAGAAGGACTATTGGCTACAGCATGGGTTGATGACTTTTTCCCAATAGAGTCTTCTATTTCAATTGAAATAATTGCAGATGATGACGATGATATTTGTATTACTCATGATATTGAAGATTTAGATCAAAATTTACATATAGAGATAACGTGTTCAAACTTTAACATTGAAGAAATGAATCTTTCTGCCCAACGTGAGATTCAGCAATGGTTCACGGAGTTTTCAATAGAAATACTATCAAGATTTTTTTACATTAAAGATCCTGAAAGGCTATTAGAAGCAATGTTTAAAGATGATAGGGCTATAGAGAGATCATTATCTTTTGGCACAAGCTTTATGGCCTTACACAATATTCAAGGTCATGATTTTGTTAAAAGAGTTAAAGCTTTATTTAGTAATATTGAAGATAAACAATATACTTTAGTTCGGAAAGTAGCTTGGGATATCGGTTATCCAAAGAATAAAGAAAGCCAAAATACCAATGAAACATCAAAAAATGCTGTGAATTTCTCTAGTCAAAGAGAAAGAATTGGCCATCAAGACCTTATTATTAATGGCATTATTAAACCTCGCTTGTGGGACAAAGCTAAATGGTCTGGTGTAGGTTTTAGTCAATTCCCCACTAAAGAATTGGGCTTAGATTTGTTGTTTGGTAATGGTGATGTGGGTAAAAAAATTATTGAAGGATTAAAGGAAGAGCTTGGGAAAGAAGATCTATCGAATCGATTAAGAGTATCAATAATTAAAGGAGTCTCTGCAAAAGAACCTTGCAATTATAAGGTTGTATTGTCTGAAAACTTCACAAAAAATCATGATAGAAAATTAATAATGTCAGTTTCTAGAATTCACACTATGACCCCTAAAACATTGGATAATTTAGATCGGTTTTTATTAGAGTTTAGCTCTCAAAAATCATTTATTTTGGGCTATGGAACAATGAAAGCTGGGCAATATGTTGCTGGCTTCGACACTTTAACTAGTGGGATTAAAATTAATAACTTAGTTGTATTGGAAGCATGGCAAGTTGGAACAAATGACATTGAACAAACGGCAATAACAATAGATGATGATCCTATTATTCCTCAAGGGGTCACTAACGCTCCTATCATGGATGTTTTAAAGGCTAAGAAATAGAAATATCCAATTTGCTCTCAAAGCCAGCGGAAGCTGGTTTTGCCTATCTGCCACTTAGTGAAAATAGTCGTTTGGTGTCAAATTGAGTTGGTTGATCATCTCTGGGCTGAAGCCGTTGCGTAGTAACTCAAAATCTTTCATATCAATTTTGGCCTTTGAGCCATTACCTATTAGTTGATAAATACTGCCGCTTTCAGTGAAGATCATTTGGCTTTTTATGCTGATTGATTCGATGCTAGAAGTACATACATAATCACCTTTAAAAAAACGGCAAGTCATATCATCAACTACAGTCGCATAAATAACTTTACCAACCAATTCGTTATCGTCCATAACAGAAACAATTTTCCAGTCTGAAACTATCGTGTTCATCGTCTTATCCATCATACTTAACCAAGGTTAATGATAAAAAATCAATGTTAAAGTCGCCAATAATGGATGGATCTAAAACGTAGTATTTGAGCAAGAAAATATTATTTCACAACAAAAGCTGCTAAGGTAAAAGTGCCTTAACTTAAGCTTGTTTAGTAAATAATTAACATAATAATAAATCAATACTCTTATAAAACATGGTCCACGTTATTGTATTTTTATGGTCCAACCAATGTGGATTAACGGTCTATTGGCGGTGGATTAAAGTTCCTTGAACCCCGTATTTTACAATTCTAAAGTCCAGCGCCTAAGACCAGTCAGTTCATTTATCCTTTACCATTAATTCAGTTATCGTGGACCAATAATAACGTTATATTATTAAACTAAAAATAAATAAGAGGATAGATTTAATTTGCTAATGATTACTTGAAGTGTGGTTGTCGAAAACTTCTACAGGAATGGTTTTAATGCTGTCTTCGATCTTCGTAAAATTTTAAAAGGCTTTCTATTTTTATTTTCATTACTTCTGCTTTTGCTAATGGAAACTTTACTTCAAATAATTCATTAAACATTTTGCCAGCTAACAACTCTGCATTTGTTGGTCTAGTTTGTTGCCAAATGATTAGCTGAAAAATGACTGTTATTAATAAAGCCGTGAACCCATCGAGATTGTTTAAAAGGTAAAAAGAAATACGTTGTTGCTTGTAGGATTGTTTTACTACGGATCTTAAGTCACTAAAAGTTGAATTCTTATATATTGGTTTGGTGATAAGTTGAAGTCTGATTGATTTTGGAAGCGCGTTGATAATTTTGAAAGGCTTGGTGAGCAATAAAGAGTTTTGTTGTAGTAAAAGCCATAAGCAATGATTCAGTGTTGAGTAGCAGCGATAATTAGTGGCTTTGTTGAAGTTTCTGAAGCTAACTTTTGATAAGGCTGTGCCAGTTAACCTCTTTCTGTAATCTCCATTCCTTATTTCATTTTCTGTTGTTATTTGTTCCTGTTTTAACCTTGGATAAAGTTCCTCTAGAGAATTGATATTATTACGATTCATGTATTCCAAAAGTGCAAACTGAGATGACATAGATCTGATCTCATTTGATAACGATTTATAGCCACTGTTATTCCATGCTTTGCAAGCGAGAGTTTTTTTATTAAAAGACAAAGTATTAGATTCAGTTAAGAGAACACCTTCTTCTTGCCTCGCATAGTTAGCAATATTCGCTTGTCTTTTTAAGGAGTTATTACCCTTATTCGTGGTTTTATTATTTTCCATTACATGTAAAAAGCTTTCCGTTCGATATTTTTAATATTCAGTATAGCCTTAAATAGATGAGGATAGGTTCGGAAGGTTTTTACCATGACAGAGATAGAGCTTAAAGCGTTAACAAAGAAAATCGAGTGCGATTTACTTAAGTTATTTGGGACACCAATTCTAACCGTCAGTGATTTGAAAAAAGCCATGAACTATTCCAGCACTGCTGCTATTCATCAAGCTGTTAGTAAAGGCATATTTCCTATTCCCGTCTTTAAAATACCAAACCGCAGGGGACATTTTGCGTTAACGGTAGAAGTGGCTCGTTTTATGGCGCTACAGGCTACGGATAATATTCAAAAAGTAGAAGGTAAAGATATGAATTGACGTAATCGTTTGAGACGCAAATAAAAAGCCCCTCGTGGGTTAACACAAGAGGCTACGTTTTGATTTTGTCGTTTGAGACCCGACACCATCAATACTAGTCAAGCTATAGCTTTTGTCAAGAAATCCTCTGATTTCTTGAGGGAGATTATTGATGGATAAAAACATGATATCAGGCGAAAAAGCACGACTTTTGCTTAAGCTTAAGTATTTATCTCCATGGTCTAATCGTGCAATAGCTCGACATATAGAGGTAAGTCACCAAACGGTAAGCCGTTACTTTAAGTCTGCTTTAACGGCTGGTTTAACATGGCCTAAGGTTAAATCACTTGATAACGATGAGCTAATTACCTGCCTTTTTCCTAATTATCCATTTAGAAAATCAAACTTGATCCGTCCAAATTGTGCTGAGGTATATAAGCGGTTAAATGACAGAACACATGAAAAGGGAAATTTAAAGAAAGAAGATTATTGGCGCGAATTTTTACTTGAACATGGTGCGTTAGGCGTTGGTCGTACTACCTTTTACAACGACTTGAAATCATATCGTGATGATTCTGATCGCAGTATGACGCAATTCAAAGCACCTGGAGATTATTTCTTTTGCGATATCGCAGGCTCTAAAGTTTACATAGGGATAAACAAGGACATTCCCGTTAGTTTATTTGCAGGTGCATTTGGTGATTCAGATCTTGCGTTCATGAAAGGCTATGTTAATGAAAACCAAGAATCTTGGCTCAATTTTATAGAGCAGGTGTTTATTGATGTAAATGGTGTTCCGGTTTTTGTTGTAACAGACAATGCCGCAGCTTTACGCACAAGCAGAAAAAACACTAAAAAGATTACGGCTCAGTATCGAATGTTCTCTGAACACTATGATTTTATTCCTTTTGATATTCCAATTCGAAGTCCACGATATAACTATCGCGCTGAGCGAACTGTTAGAAAATTTGTCGATGCTATTTTAGCTTATGCACGAGAGCTTACATTTTTAGATTTAGATGATTTTAACACTTGGCTTCAAAGTAAGGTTAAAGAAATCAATAACAAAATTTCACCTAAAACGAATGATACCAGTACACAGCGCTTTTTAGTTCGTGAGCAACAAGCACTCAGAGAGTTAAACAGCAAACGCTTTCCTCTCCCGATTGAAACGCATGTTATTACGGTTCAAAAAGATTACAAATTTGTCTTTGAGGGTGGTCATTACTCGATACCAGAAAACTTAAAAGGTCAAAAAGTAACCGTTATTGTTACTAAAAATGAAGTGGAAATAAAATACAAAACCAAAACTGTTTGTATTCATACCCGCCTTAAAAAAGGTGAGAGAGATTCAATGAAACCAGAGCATATGCCCATGAATCATCGAGTGCTCGTTGAGCAAAATAAAGCGCATTTTATTGAATGGGCTAGTCAAATTGATGCATCTGTTGTCACTTTAGTTGAAGCGCAATACAAAGGCGCTGGAGAGCCTGATTATAAAGCAAGAAAGGCTTGTTTGCAGATACAAAGGTTAGCTAAGAAAGGTGAGTTTGATAAATACGTAGAAACTTGCCAGTGGGTGGTTTCACTTGGGCGTTTAACCGTAACTGCTTTCTCTGACGCTTTACAAGCCAATGTAACCTCGAACGAAGGGCTTCAAGAAGCCTATCAGTTATATCAACAGCAAACCCAAAATAACAATGGAGGAAGAAAACACCATGTACACTAATAAAGCGATAATTTCCCGTAGCAAAGATGTTCGCATGGGAGGGCTTGGGCGAGCTTATGTTCGCCTTCGTTCATCACCCTCATTTGAGCCAATGAGTAAAGATGAGTTTTTCTTCTCTATGCTCGATATTGTCAGTGAAAATCAGGATATTCAAAAGGTAGAGCGACTTAAGCGCCAAGCCAAATTGCCTTATCCGTGTGCTGAGGTTTCTGATTTTGATTTAAAGCAGCAACCCAGTATTAAGCGTAGTCAAGTTGAACATTTGCTTTCGTTAAATTGGATAGCCAAAGGACAACATCTAGTTATTCATGGCTCAGTAGGAAAAGACAAAATTAAGTTTGGTTGTGGCTTTGCCAATCATGCGATAGAACAAATGCATCCAACAGAACATCTTGAGTTTAATCAATTAATTTTCGAACTGCGCTTAGCACAGAAAAATAATGAATTAACTGAATTATTTGAAAAACTATCAAAACTAGATCTATTGATGCTTAGCAACTGGCATTTAGATGAGTTAGAGCTGGTTGATATGTACTTGTTGTTTTCACTCTTGGAAACGGTTCTGCCATCTCTTTCACTACTTATTACATCTGATCCACCTATACAAGAATGGGCGAATAGCTTAGATGAGCCGTTGCTATCAAGTCGCTTAACCGAATTGGTATGCGATAACGTGCGCGAACTCAAGTTTAGAGAAGTTACTAAAGTTTCACACTAATAAGTACAACGTTAAATGAGGAAATACTGATGAATAATTTATCTGTATCAACTGAACATTCAATACCGTTTTCAAATCCACATGTGGAAAATAGTCACTCTGTCGTTAGCAATGTTCCTGTCAGTTTTGTTGCACAATATAGTAATTGTTTAGCACATTGCCCAAGAATAAAAACCTACCTTGTAAAAATGCTGGGTATTGATGAACTGAGCCTATCTACCTATAGCATTGGTTATTGTGATACCGCAGTCTTTGAACATTCGTTATTCAAAGGCTGTATTACTTTGCCTTTGGCATATGACGATAATACGGTTGAACTATTTGGACTTAAAATAATACCAACAGAAAGTGACAGTATTGGCTCTGTATTTAATCCTATTTATCAGCCTATCTTCACGCTAGAAGCGCTTGATAATGTCGCTATCAAATGTGATTCACCACTTGATGTGATTGCTTTTAACGAACACGGCTACAAAAATACTTTTTGTGAATTCGGTAGCTGCTTGTCAGAAACGACCATTGATGAGTTAAAGCAACTGGGTACATCAACCATCGTTTATTTTACCAGTGTACTAGGTGTTAGCTTTGATATTGCTGAGGCAAGTTATATTGCTCAACGATACGGTATAACTTTATGTGAGGTGAATTTACCTTTTCTTACTCGGCATATTGGCGAATGGGATACCTTTCAATGGCAGTTGTTTGATAAACGTTTAACGTGTGCATTATCTAATGTAGGTATGCGCAATGAACGCTATCAAGCTTAATTGATGTAGAACTTTCGGTAATGCATAACTCTGAAATCACACCAAAGATTAACATTGGAGAGCGAATTGCCTATCCGCTTTCCAGTGATGATGCCTGTTTAAGCATGGTGTCTAGTGATGATGCAATGCTTCAGATGTCGATGAAGTTTTATCATCAAGAATTACTACAATCTGTTGATGCGATAGAGTTTCTTAAAAATAGAGCAATATACAGCGATAAGGTTATCGAACATTTTAATTTAGGTTTCTCCAATAGAAAGTTAGGGCTTGAATTACAAAAGTTATCTAAAAATGATGAGGAGATAAGCCGAGGCGCATTACAGCGTTTAGGGCTATTAAAATCTACAGGGCATGAACTGTTCTATGGTGCTGTTACCTTTCCTTTATTAAACCAACAAGGGCATATTGTTAGCTGCTATGGAAGGCGTATAACAACAGAGTCTAAACCTAGAAAAATTTACCATAGACATTGGTACTCTGATGGTATCGGCTTTTTTAATTGCACCGCTTTAAAAGATAATGAGCAACTCATTTACTGTAAAAACCCCATTGATGCACTGAGTTGGTGGGTCAATGGTTTTACTCATGCCATTTCTACTATTGGGAGTAGTGACTTCAATGAACAACATGCAAAGTTACTCAAGGATAACGGTATAAAAACGATTTATTTAGCAATGGGGACAACAAAAAATACGTTAATTGAAGCTAGACGTATTGCAAAATTACTTAAGAGAAAGCGCATCGCGGTAATGCTGGTGTTATACCCCAACGGCTTTGATGCGAATAGCTTCATTACCCAGGAAATTAACCCGAAAGATGAGTTGCAGCAGTTACTCAATTCATCACATCGTTATATGGTGAACTAATATGAAAGAATTAATTAAAAAACTCAGTACATTAACTGACTGTTTAGCTTTTTACATCGAAGACTGTATGGCGAGAGGTCAAAGCAATTCAACCGTTAACACGAAGAATAACCTCGTCTTAATGTTTATCCGATGGGCAGTGACTCAGGGGATTGAACGTATTCAAGACATTGACTTATATGTGATGGAAGATTATCGAAAATATGTATCGGCCTATCGAAAACCTAAAAATAACGAACCCTTGTCGATTGTTACTCAGGCACAACGTTTGATTGCCTTAACAACATTTTTAGACCGAATGTTTTACTACGATATTATCACTGATAACTACTTTTCTAAGTTTACGTTGCCCAGAACAGGAAGACGGTTACCAAAATTCGTTCCTGATGAAGAGCAAGTTGAATTAATTATTAACCAAGCATTGGTTAAGGGAAAAATTGGTATTCGAGATAGAGCTATCATTGAAGTGTTTTATGCTTCAGGCATTAGACGAAATGAATTGGCTAATTTAGATATTCGACATGTAGATGCTAAGAAGTTAACCGTCACAGTTCGAAAAGGCAAAGGAAGTTATGATAGAACGATCCCAATTGTGCAAAGAACAATTGATGCACTGAATGACTACCTTGAGAATGTAAGACCTGAATTAGCAACATTTGAAAGTGGTGATGCATTGTTTCTAGGTATGACAGGAAAACGCATTCTTAGCAGTAAGCTAACTGAATTGGTAGGAGATTACGTGCGTAGATCTGGTGTTTCAGAAGATGGAGCATGTCACATCCTGAGATATGCGACTGGAACCCACATGTTGGAGAATGGTGCTGATATTCGAGTTGTTCAAGAACAGTTGGGGCATGAAGATATAAGCAGTACTCAATTATATGCCCTTGTTAGCATTAAGCATCTGAAAAAAGTACATGAGAAGACGCATCCGTTTTCGAATAAACGTGACTCTCAATAAGTTGCTTAAGCTGATATTAATTCGCAGGAGTTTATATTTACTATCATTTCTATACTTATAGTTGATAAGTGAGTAGTAAAATAAACTCTTCTTTATTGTGATGTACTTATGACCAGAATTGATCAGTTTCCCAATTATTAGGAAATCCGGCTGAGTTAGCTTTAGCGCTAGCCGCTGGATATTTATTGAATAGGTCCGACATTAAAGTCTTAATGTCAAAGTCCATACCTAGTGACTTGGTTATTTTGTGTGATAGAGCTATGAATAGATATAATCTATTTGGGTGCGCAGGGGCAATATTTAGCATGTTAGTGATACCACTTGGCTCCCTGTAGTTTGCATTCCAAACTCTAGAATGATGGGCACAACGGTTACGAACATCTTTAATCGCACGAATCCAATCATTTATTTGTTTAAGGTTTCTTGCCCCAAATTCTCTTGCTAAAACATCTAATTTATTCGGGTTGGGCTGGTCGTTGAATATTCCCTTATCTATAGACTTATACAAACTAACAACATTGCCAAATGTTGTTAGTTCACCAATCATCCAAAATGGCGGAAGCTGCTTAAAGTTTGGGTTAGTGTCGTTGTAATAGTTTTGTTTGAAGTGAGTAGAGAAGTCATCTTTCGAATTTTGAAATTGAGAAGCTAAAATATTTCTTAAACCAAAAACTGCACCTGTATTAGCGAAGCTTGCATCATCTAAATACCAAAACGGATTTTGTGTTTGACAAGTTACTACTTGATCTAATTTAGATCTAAGCTTTATTTCTATTCTACCAATAAACGAAAATAAGATGTCTCGTAATTCATCGTCAAATCGATACAATTCAACACCATTTTCAAATGTTGTGCCTGCATGAAATTGATTATTGGCTTGATTGAAAAACGGTTTCAGGTAAATTTTGAAGCGATAATAATTGATGTCTGACAATAAGCTTTCTGCCATTGCCTTATCTTGAATGGTCAACCCTTGATTCTCTATATGAGTAACCAAGTCTCGTGGAGCACAATATGGCTTATTGTATAGTTGATATGGCATTAATTATTATTTTTCAGTCCCTAGAAATAAAAAACCCACTGACTTCCAATAAATGGAGTAGCGGGCGTTGTTAAGATCAAATATACCTATTAGGGATGTATTAGTCAACCGATTTTGGTTTATTTAATCGATAATCCGAATGTTCGCGAATATTGTCCTAAGTATAAATTATCTTTAACTTGAGTACAAAAAATGCAAATATAGACTAAACTGATACAAGGAAATGTATATGCTAACTCACCAGCCAAAACCCTCCCTAAACACCTGTAAATCAAAAAATTAAACCTCACGAAAATGCAGGAACAATCGCACCTAGAAGCTAAATTAGTTTACAACTACTTTAGGGATTACGATCCTGAATTGGGGCGCTATATTCAGTCAGATCCAATTGGTTTAGCAGGTGGGATAAATACTTATGGGTATGTTGGTGGTAATCCTATTAGTTTTGTAGACCCTCTGGGGTTAGCAAAAATTTGTACTAGACCTCTTTCATTTGCTGGTGATTTTCAAACAAGTGGGGCAACAGGAATGGACTTAGCAGTATTCCACGAACATATCTTTTCAGAAGATGGAACTGGTGATAATTGGGGTTACACTAAAGGTGGAGTTTTTGATGACAATAAAAACAAAGGGAAGTATCAATGTGACGCAGAAAGTTATGATGATGATTTAGTTCGGGATGCCGTTAAAGATGTTAAGAAAAACTATCCAAATGATGGATATAATTTTGTAACAAACAACTGCCAAGATTTCGTTACTGACGTTATCAAAAGATACAACCAACTTGAAATGCTTCAAAATACAATGGGTAAAAGGGGTAATCCTTAATGTCAAAAAGTTCTCTGCTTCATATATTGAAGCTTTTAGCGATAGCCATAACTTACTTGTTTTTGCTATGCGTATTAGATTTGTTTTTTGTCTTTGGAGCTGACCAAGTAAAAGGTTGGTACAACACCTTAAGTATACTCGTATTAACTTTGCCAATTGTTTATAGTCTCTATGTATATAAATTTGTTAAAAAGTCTATTCTTTTAATGGTTTTAGCCTTTATTGCAGGGGTAGTTTTAAGCTATTTGGAGTTTATGTGGGTTGCTATTGAGTTCCATACAATGATTGGCGGAGAGATTTAATTTTTTAAAGTTAATATTGAATCCAAAGCCTCGCTAGCCGGGGCTTTTTGTTGCGTCACATCAAAAACAACTTACTTTGAGTAACATCATGTTTTACAGAAGAATAAATAATTGTTAGTTTGATTTTTAGAATAGCAATTATGCTTTTGTTGGGAATTGAATATTAAAAGGACGCAGTATTTTGGCATTATCATTAAAAGAAGTAGTGCTAGATTCAAAGCTAAAAGATGATTTCGAAAAACTGTATGGAAAAGGGAAGAATATTCGCTTAAGTAAAGCTGATGCATTGAAATATTTAAATTTAATTCGATCTAAGTATTCAAAATATTATTCTACGCCAAATTCATTCCTTCAGAAGTCAATAAATGAAGGCAAAGATAATTGGTGGAACCAGTTGAATAGCGGAGGCTAAAAATTTTTAAAAAAATTATAATCATAGCTGTATTTTGCTTAATCGCTTCAAGCATTTGGTTACACTATGAAAATCAAGAATTAGCAGTCCAAGTTTATGATCTGCAAAAAAAGATGAACTTAGAGAGTTAACAAAAGAAGATATGCTTATGAAAGCAATTTCAGATAGTGATATTGCTGCTTTCAGTGAGCTAATCCCTTTAATTAACGCTAATTATAGCACCAATGAAGGGATGACTTTCCTTCATACGGCTGTAGGGGGAAATCAACTTGAAATGGCAAGAAAACTGATTAAAGCTGGAGCCGATGTGAATGCTGTTGCATCTGAAGGTTTATCAATTTTCCATGTCGCTGCTTACTTGGGCGATGAGTTAATGATGAAGTTACTTTTAAAAGCATCTAACAAGCCAAATATTAATGTAAAGGATATTAACGGCGTTACCCCACTTCAACTGGCTAAAAATGATAATAATGACGTTATAACTCAATTACTAATTGACTCAGGTGCTAGTGAATAATATGTGGTACTTTTTAAAGCCTCATGTACGAGGCTTTAATTGTCCGGTATTAAAGCTTTATTCACGGTAAGCGTTACTAAATATATGTTGAATGATTTAAGGTAAACAAGTTTGGCTATTTGATAGAAAGTGATGGTATTAATTTTATAGAGCGAAAACCAAATAGAGCTGTGAACGGCCAATATGTTCGTTCGGCTGTTATTTGAAAAATTTGTCCTAAAGTGAATGTACCATCAATATGCTCTCTGAAAACCACTAGTTGTTTACAATGCAATCACTTATAAAGGGTAATAACAGCGATGTTATTACCCTTTTTTAATTAAATTTTAGTTAATTTTTAGTTAGTAATGGTGTTAATACCTTTCGATTATGTTCTCTCAAGTGATCTAGCGCACTTTTTCCTGTGCTATCTTTTAAATCAATTTTTGCACCGTACTTTAAAAACAAAGCTGCTAGCTCGCGGTTCCCAACACTCGCTATGTACATTAAAGGGGTGTAATTTTCTAAATCACCAATGTTAGGATCCGCATTTTTCTCAAGCAATAACTGCACTCGTTGCAAATTATTATCGCGATTAGTTAAATAGGTGGCTAAAGCTAAGGCGGTATTTCCTCGTTCATCTCTGGCGTTAATATCTAAGTTATTTTCTAATAGTTTATCGAGTAATGGAGATAATGCTAACGCTTGAGGGTATGGCATTAACAATTGCGTTAAAAAGGATTCACCATAAATATTCTTCTCATGAATATTGATGCCTAGATCTATTAAAGCTTCAAATAACGGCCAATTTCCTTGCTCAATAACGTAACTGGGTAAACTGATATTATTAAGGGTTAAAGTCGCTAACTCAGGTACAGCATTGATGACTTTTTGTGATCTTTCAGAAGGTAATTGATAAATAAGTTGAATAAGCAGTTCTCTGGTTAAATTGGTGTTATTTTTCCATGTGAGATGTTGAGAGAATTGTTTTGTTAGCGTGTCGGCTGAAGCTGTTTTAATCGCTACTAATAATGCGTGCTGCATAGCAGGAGTGGCCTTATATTTTTGCAATATATTTTTAATCCACTGCTGTTGGGGTGACACTCTGGCATAATATTCCGTTACGCCATAAATACCCTCTATACCTTGATTATCTTGCCAAGAGCTAACACCAGCAATATAAAGCTTGCCATCCTGTTCAATAAACGCCGGTCCGCCACTATCGTGAGGACCACTTATACCTTCTAATCTCAGAGCATGCTCAGGCTTGTCAAATGTGAAGGATAATTGGCTTGGGCTAGCCCCTGTTATGATATTTGTCGCGGCTCTGAGTATAGCTTTAGTACTTATGATCCCTTTAATACCGTTGCCAAAATTACCATTACCAACGAAAGTGACTTGCTTACCCTGTTCATCAGACAAAGGATAAAGTATGGCTGGTCGCGAGTTATTCATTGGCCACTTTAACCGTAATAATGCCATATCATAAGCATTTGTTTCGGTGTTGTTTTTTGGATGTACTTTGATCAATTCAACGGGGTATTTTTTTCCTAAGTGTTCGATAAAAAGAGGGCGTTGCTCTTTAGGAGTAACACAGTGCGCTGCGGTGAGTACCCATGAGGGATCTATAACTGTACCAACGCAGCCATCATTATATGTTATTGAGTCTTTATATCTTTCTGCTAGTTTTTGATAATCCTTATCGTCAATGTCGTGTCGAATCACAATAGCTTCAGCCATAGTTGCTGTGAAGAATACTATGATGAGCAGTGTTACTTTAATATGATATTTAAGCATCGTTTTATTAGCCTTATTATTGTATTGGTAATCTGTATTTTTAGGTCAAATTTATTGAAAAATTAAATAGTTTTTGTACGAACTTTTACCTGATAAAATGCAAAAAATTATTGCCATTACTTATACCTTAATAAAAAATATAGGCGATGATGACGATGATATTTTTTTATGATTAAAATATGATGTTCAATTAAATCAATAGGATATGTTCTGTTCTTTTCGCTGAAAAAAGGAAGTAAGTGTTGGAGAAATTTAAAATTGGTGAATTTCATGTTGATGTGAAACGTAATCAACTGGATATTTTGGGTCGTACAATATTATTAGAACCCAAAGTTATGGATGTTCTTCATCATTTAGCTCTACATCAAGGTGAGGTCGTGAGCCAACAAGAACTATTTGAAGCGCTTTGGCCAAATAGCTTATTTAGTTCCGGTTCAGTTCTTCGTTGTATTGCGCAATTAAGAAAAGCATTAGGCGATGATGCAAAAAAACAGTCTATTATTCATACTCACCCAAAGCGTGGTTATAGCCTAAAGCTTGAAGTTGAACAACTTACGGATCCGTCTTTAAAAAAATTGCAATCAAGTGATTCAGACAACCGTTTAGCGATTACGAACATCTTTTCAAAAGATAAGCGAGTTGTTAATAAAAGCGCAAAAAGCAGGTTTTATCAATGCATCTATTCTATCAGCTTTGTTTTGCTAAGCTGTATTTTGTGGAAAGCATATAGCCCCTCAGCTGTTAAAACGCAATTTAGTGAGCTGACTCCTATCACTTCAACACAATCTTTTGAGTATCAGCCTGAACTTTCTCCTGTGAGCGATACTGTTGTATTTATTCGAACAGACAATGGACATCAAACGCACTTGTGGATAAAGCATTTAACCACAAAAAAGGAATATCGACTGAGTAAGGATAGCCAAGAATTTTTATCGTTAACTTGGTCAAGCGATGGCAAGGCAATAGCATATATTAGTAAAGTAAACAGTGGCTTTGAACTAGGGTATTTTGATCTGCCAAAGTCGCTATCTAGGCCATTATTCCCAAACGTTATCTATCGTTTTCAAAGTAATAAGCATATAGGTTCAATACAATGGGGGAAGAACAATCACCTGTATTATCTGTCTTATCCAAATGAAGATTTAGTCTCAACACAAGCTACAATACACTCTGTTGATCTGATGACAAAGACTGCTCATTTGATTTGGCAACAAAATAATAGTTTTATGCCTTATGATATGAGCTTATCCCCTGATAACAATACCCTGGCATTATCAGGGTACGGACAAAGCTTTCAAACTGATATTAAGTTACTTGATCTTGAAGATAAGTCACTGATGCCCTTAATAGCTAATTTGCCCGTTTATACACAAATAAACTGGCACCCATTAGGCGAATACCTCTTGCTTACCGATATAAGAGAGCTAAAACTTCTTAGTTTGAAAGGTGATGTACAAGTCATTGATTGGTTATACTTTAGAGACATAGAAAGTCCAAGTTTTAACACTCAAGGAGATAAAATAGCCCTAGTTTTATCGATGACAGATGTTGATCTGTTACTTCAGTCGGTCAATGACAATAACGAGGTAACAACAGTAGCAAACTCAAATGCAATAGACTCAAGTGCAGATATTTCGCCTGACGGGACTGGCATTGTTTATTTATCTGAGAATGCTGGGTATCAACAGGTCTATCTCTATCAAGCAGGAACAACTGAATTACTTTTTGCTAATAAAGATCGGCAAAGCATAGATAGCGCACCACTGTGGTCAAATGATGGCAAAACCGTTTTAATAAATTTAGGCTCGGAATTATTGTTTATTGACCCATTGACTAAAAAAAATCACTTCCTAGAGAAATCAATAGATATTTCATATGTTTATGCTTGGTATCAAAAGGAGAATGCCTTGTTAGTTGATTATAGAAGTGACACAGGAATTACTATTACTAAATATAATTTAGACACTAATAAGTTAACGCCAATAACAAGTGGGAATATCAACTATGCTCATTTAGTAGAAGACGAACTTGTTATTATTAAAGATAACAGCATTGTAAAAGTCATAAAAGAAAACGAGCTTGTTCTTTATAAAGCAAGTGATGATCAGAAGATTGTTGCCTCAGCCGCTATTGGTGATGGAGTGCTATTTCAACTAAATGATGAAGCTGATAACGGAACAAAGTGCAAAGAATTATGGCAGGTTGATATGAAAGGAAAGCAGGCAACATACCTCAGTATATTGCCGACCATATTTGATAAAATAATTGATGTTAGTGCTGATGGTAGCCAACGTTTATTTACGACTCCTAGCCAACAAGAAAAAGATATTGTTGTATTGGAATAAATCCTTTATTTTTAATGTCAACATACCATCTATATAGTCTCTAAAAATCACGAATCGATTCAATTAATTGCTGTTACATAAGGGCAATAACAGCGATGTTATTCCCCTTTTTATGCCGCATAAAACAGCACTCAGTTGGCTCTGAATATTTTTCGTTATTTAGGATAAACAAAGCCATAATTTATATGGCGAGAATGACTTTATCTAACTATGGTTAGTTATGTTTATGATATATAGCTATAATACTTTATAACGTGTTTCAGCGTTATTTAATATAACTCGTTCAAGACGTATTTTTAGGAATGCAGTGTGGCTTTCAAACTAATACAAAGGTTATATGTTCCCAACATAATATAAGTACTTAAATCCATTAAGATAACGCAGAGCTTAACGCCTTTTTCACGAAGGACTGGAATAAAAACGAAGTACAAGATGCTATGGATTTTAATAAGCTAATCTATATCGTTTTTTAAGCTAAATTCTACATATTGAAGTGTCATGGTCTGTTTACTAAGACCTGATCTTATTTGAGGTTAATAAATGTTATTACAAAAGAAAAGCTTATCCCTGAAGTTACTGCTAGTGGTTGGAGGCTTGTTGATTTTAATGTCGCTAAGTTTTATTTTAGTGAGTTCAATATCCTTAAATGATGCTGAAAAAGATATTGTTTCAGGGGTAAGTACTGAAGTTAGAGCTCAAATTGAGCAAACAGTCGCTGCTAAATCTAGTGCAATTGCTGCTGATATTTCGAGTGTTTTCAATGAAAATTACGTTTACCCGCATAAGTTAGCGAACCAGCTTGCTGCGAGTATTGAAGGTAAATTGCCAGAGCCTTATAGTCGCGGGCAGGTTGAAGCTATGGTGAAAAATAGCTTGTCGTATAGCAAAGTTTCTTCAATGTATGCACAGTTTGATGCTGATAAGTTTGACGGTGAGGATGCAAATTTCACTTCAGGTTATAGTCACTCTGTTACTAACTCAGGTAGTTTAGAAGTTTATTTTTTTCGAGAGCAAGATAATAAAATATCTCAGCAAATCGTTGACGACTCAGCAGAAAAATACGATGAAACGTTAGATGAGTTTGGCAACCGCGCAGCACAATGGTATATATGCTCAAAAGAAAGTTTAAAGCCTTGTATTAGTAACCCTTATAAATATGAAATTAGGCCTGGGTATACTGAACTTATGACGAGTTTAGTTGTACCTGTAATTGCTAATGGAGAATTTAGGGGGGTTGTTGGATCCGATCTTAATTTACCGATATTACAAGAAAAAGCACAACAATTAAAAGCGTCACTTTATGGTGGTAAATCAAGTGTATTAATTGTCAGTCAGGACGGGTTTTTGGCGGCAGCTACAGAACAAGAAGATAGCTTGGCACGTCCAATTAAAGAAGCGCTCGACAGCAGTACTGAGTTGCTGAGTATTTCTGGACAAAATAAATCGATAGTTATTGATGGTTTATTGTACGTTGTTCGGCCTATTAAAATTAATCTTGCAGATAATGAATGGCATTTAATTGTTGGTATTGATATTAATATTGCTATGTCACCCGTAGCTAAAATCTCTAATGATATTACTGAAATTATTAATAAAATATTGATCAGCTTTCTTGTGCTAGCCTTAGTTTCTACTATTTTTGCTTTAATTTTAGTTAACTTCTTTACTCGAAGTATTGTTAAACCAGTGAAAGCTGTAGCAGATAAAATGGCTGAGCTTGCTGGTCAAGGTGGTGACTTAACGCAAGAGCTTCAGGTGCATTCACATGCTGAGTTAATTAGCTTGAGTGTCGCCTTTAACCAGTTTAGAGAAACCGTTAGAGATTTATTAGAGCAAGCAAAAAAATCAGGGCAAATGGTGCTTGAGCAAAGTGAAGAAAGTAAGCACAACGCTGAACAAACCCATGCACAAATATCTCTTCAAGAGATGGAAGTTAATAGCATTGTTACGGCCATTACTGAGATGTCAGCAACAGCATCTGAAGTTGCCACTACTGCCTCTAATGCTGCAACCAATGCTGACGCCGCAAGTCACTCAATTAAAGGCACAGAATCTGACGTTTCCTTGGCTACCACTGAAATTACCACGTTGTCGAACGAGATGGCAACTGCTACAGATGCAGTAAAAGCAGTGTCAATGCGTAGTGAAGATATCAGAAAAATATTAGACGTTATTAGTGCGATTGCTGATCAAACCAACTTACTGGCTTTAAATGCTGCCATTGAAGCCGCTAGAGCTGGTGAACATGGTCGAGGTTTCAGTGTCGTTGCAGATGAAGTAAGAGCCCTAGCATCTAAAACGGCGGATTCTGTTGATGAAATATCACAAGTTATTTCTTCATTACAGGAAGAAGTGACCACGACAGTAAATCTTATTGAGCAAGGTACTGAAAAGGCTCAAGCCGCCGCATCTAAATCTAATGCCGCCTTTGTTAAAATGAAAGAAACTGTGCTTCAAATTGGCGAAGTTACTCAGCATATCATTCAAATAGCGGCAGCGGCAGAGGAACAAAGCCAAGTGTCTGAAGAGTTAAATAGAAATATGGTGATTGTCGGAGATGCCACTAAGGAAGTGCTGATTTTATCCGAAGCGTCTAAGCAAAGTGCGATGATTATTAATACTGATATTATTGAGCTAGAAAATGTGCTGAGTAAACTTAAAACCAGTAAAAACTAACGAGAGTGTTGAATAACATACCACGCAGTTTTTAGTTTGTTTTAGTTTGTTTTAGTTAGGTTAGAGGCAATAACATTTTATGTTATTGCCTTTTTTTGCTGTATTTTAATAAAGACAGTTAAGAAAATCCTCCGTACTTTTCTACTATAAAAAATTAAGAGTACCAATATTTTTACGTTAATCATCTGAAAGCCTTATCAAAATTTGAGCTAAAATAGACACTGTGCTAAAAATTTGTTCTACTTAAAGTAAACGCTTCGCGTTGAAATGGCTTAACGACCGAAGCACTGTATTTTTGCCATAACTTTTGTAGGCAGTAAATTTTGTCTGAACTCTCTAAATCACAAACGATAAAAAGCTTAACGATTACCAATCAGTTTGCTACCGATATTCTATTGCTCAATACCCCTAATGAGGTTTGGCAATATTTGGCACAGAATATTGTTGAAAAACTTGGCTTTGATGATGCAGTTATCTACACCTTAGATACAGGGGGCGAAACCTTAAGTCGCATGTCGGGCTTTGATAAAAAAACATCAGTCGGCGAAGCTAAGTTTAGCAATACTCAAATAAGAGATACCTCATCAAATTCGATGATTATTCCTTTCAATCAAGGTGTTATTGGTAAAGTAGCCGCCACTAAAAAAGCCATTTTAGTAAAAGACACGCGTGAATTTGAAAGCTATATTGTTGACGACGAAACCACGCTTTCCGAGTTGGCTGTGCCTATTTTATTCAAAGAGCAATTATTAGGTGTTATTGATTCCGAACATACCCAAGTTGACTTTTACACTGAATATCACTTGAGAACACTGACCGCATTAGCCTCGATTACCGCAATAAAAATATCTCAAATCATTAAGGTCGACGGTTTAGAAGAAATCATTGATAATTTAGAATATTCCAATAAAATTCAAGATGCTTTATTTGAGATTGCTGAGCTTACTTTTAAAACTAAAACTATTGGTGAGTTTTATCGTCATTTACATCAATGTATTGGTCGTTTAACTTTTGCTAAAAATTTTTTTGTCGCTTTGCTTAAAGATAATGGCAAAACTATTGAGTTTCCTTATGCTGTTGATGAGTTAGACCAAGATGCTTTTGATGAGTTTGATCAAGGAAAGATATTTGAAAAGGTCGCTATTGATCCCAATAATTTAAGTATTACCGGTTATACCTTATCAAAAGACAAGCCTTTTTTGTTATATGAAAAAGACATTCAAAGAATGCTCGATAACAAGGAACTCTATATTTTAGGGAGTATTCCTAAAGCTTGGCTCGGTGTGCCTTTCGGTAAAGGTGATAATAAAGGTATTGTGGTGGTACAAAGTTACAGCACTGATTTTTTATTCCAAGAAAAAGACAAGCAACTGTTATCTTTTGTCGCTAAGCATATCAATAATGCGATTGAAAGAATGGAAGCCCAACAGAAACTGCAGTTTTTAGCATTACATGATCCTTTAACGTGCTTGCCTAATCGTTCATTATTTCAAGACCGCATTCAACATGCTTTTCTACATTGCCAGAATAATCGTCTCGACAACATAGCGATACTGTTTATTGATGTCGATAGGTTTAAACAAATTAATGACAGCTATGGCCATCATGTTGGCGATAAATTACTTATTGCTATCGTAAACGCGATTACGACTACGTTAAGAAACACCGATACCTTGGCTAGATTAGGTGGTGATGAATTTGCCATATTGCTTGATGGAAAAATTGACCATGAGGCTATTTGTCGAATTACTGAAAATATTATTGTCGCTATGACGGGAGCTTTTAATATTGATGGTTTGACCATCTTCAGTAGTGTCAGTATCGGGATCGCAACTTATAGTGAGAGCCGTGATAGTGCGGAACAATTATTGATTGATGCCGATCATGCGATGTATCAAGCTAAGCTAAAAGGGCGTAACCAGTATGTTTTTTTTGAAACGCTTGAAGAACAAAAGAAATCAAGTAATGTGAAACTTGAGTATGATTTTGATAAGGCGATTAAAAATCAAGAATTTATTGGTAGCTATCAACCCTTAATTGACTTTGAGAGCGATGCCGTTATTGGCGCCGAAATTTTAGTGCGCTGGCAACATCCTAAATTAGGGCTGTTATTTCCAGATGTTTTTATTCCAACTTTAGAAAAGTCAGGACAAATTATTCAACTCGATCTTTATATGCTTAAGCTGGCGCTAAATAACCTCAGCCACTGGAATACTTGGCTACCAGAACAATTTAAACTCAATGTTAATGTCTCCACATCAGGGTTTGCATCGCAAGACTTTATTACTTATTTACAAGCTGAGCATCAGCAAGTCGCCGCTTTCACCAGTCACTTATGTATAGAAATTACCGAAGAAAGTTTGATCTTAAATATTGATGCGGTGAAGAAAAATTTAGCGATTTTGAAAAGTATTAATATTCCTGTAGCGCTGGATGATTTCGGCACCGGTTTCTCATCGCTTAGCTATTTACATCAATTTTCTTTAGATTACTTGAAAATAGATAAAAGCTTTGTTGATGATTTGAACGAAGTGGGCAATAAAGTATTGATATTAGATGCTGTGGTTAATTTAGCGAAAACATTAAAAATAAAAACCACAGCTGAAGGTATTGAAACAGAAGAACAATATCAAAAGCTAAAAGAAATTGGCTGTGATGTTGGTCAAGGCTATCATATTGCAAAGCCTATGTTTGCTAGCGACTTTAAAGATTTTATTTTAAATAAAGTGAAGCAATAAAAACCAAAACAAATAAGTTCAATCGCTTGGTTTATATCATCAGTATTTAGCTGTGCAAGCTG